>CAYMKD010000007.1:0-20723 GCA_964390435.1 uncultured Pseudobdellovibrionaceae bacterium
AAAGTTGCACATTATTTTGAATAATGTCCTCTAACCCATCATCTGTTTTATCTTCAATGTGTGCATTACCTAAAATTGTTAAGTGACACTGTCCATTCCAAAAATGCCCGTCTCTGTGAAAAATACAGGTTTCTTGACTAGCATCTTGCACATAAGAAAGATGGATATAGTTTAAATCTAGCTTACGTTTAAAAATCTGTTCAAAGTCATTAGCATGCTTTGTAAGAGATTCTACAAAAGACTTAATTAAAGGTTCTTCACTATCTTTATAGAAATGCCAACTCCAATAGTTAGAATAAAACTTGCCACTGCCATTAGATTCCCTCTGGCTTGTTCAAGACACCACGCAGGGTCAAGTTGACTAAAATTAATAAAATGAGGCTCATGAGAGTTCATCTTAGTTAGATCCATTAAAATGAACCCCTCCCCCAACACCAACTGCTAGACCTAAAAAATGTAATTGAAACTCCTTATATGGAACGATGAGATCTTCTCCGGATGCTAGATCAAAACCCTCACCTGCTTTATATAGGCTATCTGGAGGCGCACTAATTGGAAAAATGCGTGCCGGCCCGGTGATTTTTAAATCAGTCCAAATATCTTGATCTTTTTTGTTTAAATTAAAAAAAATTAAATAGTATTTTGAAAAACCATCCAAGTACTCACCGACGGCCATCTTAACCCTTGGAAACATTCTATCCACGAGCCCCTTGTCTTGTGTGCTAAGTACACGCCAAGCTCCTTGGCTTTGAGTGCGCCTTAAAGCACTCAAAGCACTACTGGCATCAAAAAAAACTAAATCTCTATCAAAGCTGAATTTCATTATACGGCTCTTTCAAAACTTCTTGATCCTTAAGCGAAATTACCAAATGCACTCGCAAGCTCTTACCCCAATTAATTGCCATATGTTTAAATCCGGGATTTAAAAACCAACTCTCCCCCGCTGCCATATGAACCTTAATGAGTTCTCTTTTTATAGGATCCCAACTGCAGTTAAAACTCTCAGCATTGGTAAGAATTGGCACATGAACTTTAATTGCATTATTTGTATCGTAATCATAGTGCGCAGGCCACCAACCAGAACCATTGAGCCAACTCACGGTAATTCGACTATAATTACCCAGGCTTTCTGCAATTTGCACAAAAAGAGATTTTTCAGCCCAGGGTTTAAGGTCATTATGGTTGCGATCATTAAGCAAGGGATTTTTTTGTTTCGAGTACTCAAGACGATTCATCAAGTACTCACCACCATTTTGATTGATGAGGGCCTCTTTATTCACGCCCACCCAGGATTTATCATCTAGGGGTTTTGTTTGAGTTACTTGGGTTAAATCAAAAAATCCAGAGTAGTCATAAGAAATAAAATCAGCTTGAGATTTAATTTGCTCACTTAATTTTAAGTACTCTGTATTTAAATCTGCAACATCAAACTGATGTGGTAGTTTTACATAAGCAGATAAATCTTTTCTAGCCTTCATAATCTTCTGTTCCATCAACACTCATAACTAAATGAATTCTATCCGTTGTGCCAAAATTATGGGCCCAATGAGTCCACCCGCCATTGAGCATATAGACTTCTCCGGCCTTCATTTGACAAACCACGAGATTGTCTTCTTTTTTTGCGAAACTATATGAAAACTCGTTTGTAAAAAGAGGAATGTGTATTCTGCAAGCATACTGAGGGATAACATCTTTGTGAGGTCGAATGCCCTCACCAGGTTTTAAATTTCCAAATCTAGCCCTTGTAATACGCCCTTTGAATAAACTTCTAAGTTCTTCAAAATAAGAGCCTTTTAAGTTAGGAGCTAGCTCTGTATAATTACGCTCATCTACAAGGGGATCATAATCTTCGTTTAGATATTTAAGGCTTTTTAAAATTCTTTTTCGCGACAAAGAGGCTGAGTGCTCATGCCAAGTCATTTTTCGAATTTCATCTATTTGCTTTTGTTGCTCAATCGCAAGAGTTTTAGGATAAGTTAAAATTCCTTCGTAATATCTTTTAGAGTAACCGGCATCCACATCTTGTAGTGTTTCAATATAGCTTTTTTCATATTCTGTAACTCTCTCTAATTGAATATTTTTAAAAAGATTATGCAAAGCTGTAAGATCAACTTTAAATTGTTTTAAATGATTAATAGGAGGCAACTCATTTTTATTAAGCCTTGAATTCCACTCAGCAACAATATCTCTGTCTTTAAAAAGATCTTTAAAGTTTGGCAGCGAGATGTTCATGCTTAATTCCAAATATTAAATTAATTCTTGGTTTTTCATCATTGTTTTTTACCCGATGATTCCAACCGGTATTGGTAAACCAAATTTCCCCAGGTTTAAAGAAGCAGCTCTCAACTTCACCACGTCTACTAATTTCAAAAGCACTTTGAACTTTGTTACAAGAAATACTCACACGACAACTCACACTTGTATCCGTATCAATATGCCAATCTAAAACTTCACCCGGATGAAGCACGGCTACTCTGAGCCTATAAAGATGAGGAAACTCTTTTAACAGAATTTTTTTTAATTCAGTCCCTTGAGCCTCTGCAATCCATTCGGTATAGCTTTCTTCTTGGTTGGGATCTAAACCTGCTTTACATCTTTGAATGAGCATTTGACGATAATGCTCTCCTGTTTTTTCTATTAACGGACAAGCTGAAGAGATTTTATAACGATCCGAACCTAAATCATTTCCATTATAATTTTGAATGAGCTCTAGAGCTTCATCAATAATAGTTTGGGGTAATTGACCTAAAAATTTAAAGTTAGGTAGCTCTGCTCGGTGCGGACCAGATCCTCTTACACGTGTTCTTTTTTGTTTTTCATGATTTAAATATTTCTCTTCAATCATTGATCAGCCCCAACAAAACCCAACATCGCAAGTCTCTCACCAGAAACAATGTTTTCAACTCTATGAGAGAATTCATGATTTGATGGAAAACAAATCGCCGTACCAGCACTTGGATTAAGTTTGACTCCATAGTAAGGGAAGTAAAGCTCTCCTCCCTGCCAGTCTTGGTTTAAATAAATAAGAATGCTGACACCATATTTACCAAGCTCTTTAGCTTCTTTACCGTGGCTAAATTGATACATGTATCCGTTATCCCAATGCTCAGCTAACGAACAACCTGGTTTGTACCAGTGTATTTTGGGTGAATAATAGCCCGTAAAATTCATATTATAATTGGGTAAAACATATTGTTGAGCAAATTTTTGAATGTATTCCGAATAAAGGTTAGCATTGCATCGACCTATGGCTCGATTTGGTACTTGATCATCAACGCCGCGCCACTTGAGCCATTCCCAAGACTCTTGTTCTTGAGCCCACTTGCTAATCTCAAAACACTCATTGGAGCTTAAAAAATGAGGAACAACTAATATCTGACGCAAATAATTGGGTTCATATTTTTGTGTGAACTCGTGAAATTCGAAAGTTTCATTTTTTCTTGTTAAGTGATCTGTCATCAAGTCTGATGAATAACAATGAATTTGATTTTCAAGATAACTGGCAAGTTCTTTTTTAATCATCCTTCACCACTTCGCAAAATTCATTTTTATATACCCGAAGCTGCTTTTCAAATTCTTCTTTCACTGCCTCTGGTTGCGGATATCCTAGGCAAATAATGCTAACAACATAGTGCTCATCTGGAATCTTTAAAATGGACTTAATATCAGATTGTTCAAACCAACTCATATAACAGGTCCCCAGCCCCAGGTCGACAGCCCGCAGCATGGCTTGATGAGCCACTATTGCAGCATCCCTTACTGCAGCAAGTAGATAGGTCGGGTGTGATTTTTCGTAAATGTGCTGCCAGCGCTCAAGTTTTTTACCATAAGGATTAACAGCAACAACAAGTAAAGTGGCCGCTTTTTGCACAAATTTTTGCTGTCGCTGTTTTTGATCGGGCCCGTTTTTTCCACTGATTTCACAAAGAGCTTTTTTTACAGTAGGTTCTTCAACTTGAATAAAATAAACCTGTTGATGATTACAACTTGTCGGCGCAAGTCTTGCTGCCTCTAATATTAAATCAATCTCTGCCTGGGCCACTGGCTTTGGCAAAAAATGTCTAATAGACCTTCTTGTTTGCACAAGTTTTTGATAATCCAATTTTTTTTAAGCCCCTTTAAATATGACCTCTACAATCTTTAATCATATTTTGGGCTACGTCTAGGGGCGGGACACCAAGAAAATAGTATTTAGAATTTAAATAACTCTGCTGTGGATCTAAATAAGTTACATGCTTTTTTAAAATGGCAAGCATTTGAGCCTCTTTATCAGCAAAACAAACTGGCACCACATTAGCTTGAGAAATACGAGCATCAAATCCTAAATCTACAAAGGATTTTTGCATATAATCACGAGTCACTTTAATTTTATTTACAGTTTCCATAACAAACTCTGAGTGATTTAATAAGTAACTAGCAACAGACATACTTAAGCCAGAGGTTGGGGCAATATGTCGCCCCTTTGACAGTCTCAAGATCCACTCGGGCCTTGAGATAGCATAGCCAACTCGAAGACCGGCAATGCCAAAGGATTTTGAAAAACTTCTCAGAATCACTAAAGGCATTTCTTTAGATAAAAGCTCCGTGGCACGCTCTTGAGTCATACGAAAATCAGCATAAGCCTCATCCACTAAAAGCAGTGAGCTACTTTGCTGACAGGCTAAAAGAATTTCTTTTAATTGATGATTTGAAAAAACCCGCGGCCTAAGAGCATCCGGAGAAATTAAATATATTAACTTAGGCCGCAGTGTAAGTATTGTTTTACAGAGCTTAGCAACACTCTCTTGTCCATATGGATCGTCGTCGTAATCTATTAATTGAAGTTTACAACCAAAAAAATCAGCATGAAAAACAAAGGTTCTCCATGTTGGGTTTAAAGCAAGTACAAGGTCTTTAGGTTGAGTAAAGACCTGAAAAATTTCTTTTAATAAACCATCTACACCAAGGCCAACATGAAACCACTCCTCTGCCATTTGATGGTAGTCAGACAAAGCTGAGTAGAGTCTTTGTGATTGTTTATGAGGATACGAAAAGGTTTCTCTCTCTAATTTAGAAGCTATAAAGTCTTTAATTTTTGTGTGAAGCTCTGGCTCTCGATTTTCATAGTAGTGCACAGGACAAGCGGCTTTGAACTCAGCCATTCCCTCTGACTGATCAAAAAAAAACTCGCGACTGGGGCGATTCATCTAGTTACCACTGTTGGCCAGGACACTCATTTTTAAATTTTTCATAGCGGCTTTGACGAGCACAATAATTATTTCTGGCATCATCTTTAAGAGCGTTACAATAATCAGTAGTGTCGGAATAAGTCACTTTTCCTGTGGGGCAATTATTTTCTGTAAATGAATAAGATAAATCCTTTTCTTCAGATTTAATTTCGGCTTGGCAAGCCCCTAAAAATAAAGCCACTGTTATTAAAAATAATCTCATAAAGACTCCTTGAAGAGCTTATATCATAATTTAGTAAACTATAAATTAATAGTTCAGCAAAAAAGCTATAAAGTGCTCCTAAGTTGGAACTCTTTAACTGTATAAAATCTCACTCCTGGTTTGCGTACCTCAGGGGTAAAAAATTCAACGTATACTCGAAAATCCCCCGTTATTGATTTATCTATTAAAAGAGTGTCCACATCCTGAGCAATAACAGTTTCATTACCATTTTCAACTTTAGACCAAACAGTGCGGAACCCCGTTAGGGCAGGCATCTTTAGTAGAAGCTTGTACTGAGCACCTAAGTCCTCTTTTTCAAGACCATCTACAAGGTCCACTCGATCTAAAAAGCGAATCCACATGTTTTCTTTATCGATAGGGCAAAAATCTTTAGAAAGCATGTCATACATTAAGCAAGTATCGTAAGTTGGGCGATAACCGGCCTTGGATCCCCAGGCATTGTAAGTCGCATAAGCTCCAACAAAATTTCTTTCTTTGATCATATCACTTGGATTGGCAAACATTTGGGCAAAGGCTAAGAGATTGTCCCCATCCCCATTATTATCTCGTATTTCTATCGAATGAGATCCCGGTGTAAATACCGGTGTGTTTTTAAAATTAAAAAAACTTCGATCGACTGTGTAAACTCCTTGAATTTCAGTTTCTTTATTATCGACAAGAACTTTAACATCATCTGCAGAGCTCCAACCCACAGAACTAATACGAGTATCGAAAACATAATCCCCAGCAGGCATTCTAAAACTAGCACGATAAGGGTTTCCTTGCAGGGGCTGCCAAACATAATCACCACTTAAAAATTTAATTTCAAAAACTTTTAAATCATCCTGTAGCCAATGCTGCCAAGATACTCTTGATGGGGAAGATGCTGAGTTAGCTCCTTGGTATACATTGCCGCCATCATACTCTTCGCCGACACTCCCAAAATTATGACCAAGTTCATGGCGAAGAACCATGGATCCACTTGTTTCAGATCTTGTCGTGATTGCATAACGCCCACCAAGACCACCATAAAAGTCGTCATTAGCAAGGAGAATTGGATAGTCGGTTTGCGGAGCTAAACTAATAGCTCTTTCAATTGCTGAGGTATTGCCAGGCATGATGGCTCTTTTTGAATTTGCAGGACTACGATAAAGGCCAAGAGCTGTATTTCTGTTTACTGTATCCGTAATCCCAGAGTCTTGTGAGGGAACAAATACGGCGTGAACATTAAAAAGAGCCAGATAAGAAGAAAATGTTTTCTCATAAAAGAGATCCTGTGTAATTCTCTGAGCATCGGCAAAAAATTTGTCTTTTTCTGCTAAAGTATAGCCATCACCTACAATAGTAAGATCAATTCTATTATTTAATGGGCCTTGCTCTACCAGCGATCTTACTTCTGCTCCTGGCCAGTCTTGAACTGAAGATCGAGAGCTTTTTTTGATATGCTTTTCTAAACCCTTAGGCAGTTGATTTGTTGGATAGAGCACCTCTTGATAAAGACTCTCTGCAGAGCTTTTTCTCTCTTGTAAAAACTCTGGCAAACTTTTTAAAATTATTTTTTGTTTTGGGTTTTTTGCAAAGCTCTCTACACTTAAAATAGTGGTTTTACCGTTTTTAACATTTTGTTTAACAAGCCAGCCAGCTTGCGCAAAAGATGTAGTTAAAGAAGCTACGAATAAAATTGAGTAGATGTGTTTTTTCATGAGTTATCTTACCCCTAGCTGGGCTTAGGTTCGCAAGAAAAAGCTTCGCTTTGATGCCGCGTATACAAAGAATATTGCATACGTTATTTTTAGAGTGTTTCGATATTAGAACGTATAAATATAAGCAATAGATGGGTAAATATGTGTTCTGGCGTAAGAAACAGTTCCATAACTTGTCCCACCAATAAACTCTTCTGTGTAGGCTGTAGTGGAGTAATTTAAACGCAAACATCCCATTGAGTTTTCTGATAACTCAAGATTATAACCTACATCAAGTTTTGTACCTGTACCGCGCCACTCTACTTCTGACGATCCATCGCTATAGGCAGCTGAAGTAACTAGATTGTAACTTAAACCCACATTCCAAGTTTTGTTTTTAGTAAAGAACCATATAAAGCGTGGCCCCATTTGAGTACTCGTGTAAGTTTCACTTGTTGTGGTTTCTGATGTTGTGCCATAAGATGCGTAGTTCCAACCCACTAAAAAATGCCCCTTCTTACTTACTTTAAAACCGACAGAAAGCTCTAAAAACATGGCCGTTGAGCCGTATGTAGAACTGGTTGTAAAACTATCACTTGAATAAAAACCACTGACTTCAACATAAGCATGCGTAAGCGAAGAGGAAATTAATATTATAAAAACGGCTAAGAACTTCATCTTTGTATTATTTCGGCACAATTTCGTTTTAATTTAGCATTTTGAACAAAAATGAGTCTTTAAAACTCGACCAACAGCTGTAATTAGGGAGCGAAATACGCTCCCTTTAAAAAGACTTCTTATTTACAGCTATTGTAAATTCCTAACGTTCCTTTATTTTTTAAGAAGTAGCATGAGCCAGAATTGCCAGAGATCTGTGCCCAGGCGTAGAGCAAACCATTGAGATTATCTTCAACATAAGAATCAGAACCAATATTTAAATAAAAATCTTTTTCGTCCCCACGAAGAGTAAATCCTCTCTCTACTGTATTATATGCAGCTGTGCTGTTGCACCTACGTGTGTTTAATATTATTTTACCACTCCTTACTTGACTCAAATCAACGCTTTTAAAATCAATAAGAGTTGCAAAACGCTGAGTTTCACAAAATGCATACTTTACCTCAGACCATTTGCTTGCAAAAACAGCCTGAATTAAAGAGGGATCTAATTCTGGCTCAGGGGCTGGAGTCGGCTGCGTTACAGGCTCTTCTCCTGGAGAGGAGTTTGTTTTAGGTAAAAGTTCAACCTTGGGCTCTATGCTATCTCCTATTACAAACTCACTTACATAGAGAGCTCCGTTTGCAAGTTTTAAATTCTCATAGCTATAAAAATGAATATTAGCAGTTTCAGCGGAATTCTTTAAGTAATACTCTACTTCAAAAATATCACTATTAATTTTTTTATTGTAGCGAAACTGCCCTGCATACTCTGTCTTCTTAAATGATGTATAACAGCGGGTATCTTGAAACTCTTCTTTAAGCCAATTCACTTCTTGACCGATAATCTTGTAAGTTAATTTGTAAGAGCGACTTCCTTCCTCGACTAAACATGAAGATACCCAGGTCCCATCAAGATTCGGTCCTGCCACTTTGTGTTCAAAAGTTTTAACTTCTTGTGGTGGGGGCGCGGCTGGCCCGGATATCTCAGCACTGCATGCAGCTAAAAAAGTAACAGCTGCTATACCTAATATATTTGTTGTAAAACCCTTCATAAAATACTCCTTGTTTATGTTTAACTGGTGCGAGGACCATAATCAAAAAGCTCTCAAGGCCACAATTAAATCAGCGTAAACAAAGCGTTTTATGTTCGGATTTGTTCGCCCATGAATGTATAACTATATGATTTTACATATATTTAAATTTTGACAATGTGTTCGGCATGCATTAAAACATGGGATGTCTTCAATATTAGATAAACACACTGTGGCTGAAATTTTATTAACAGAGCTTAATTCACGTAAGCTTAGAAATGATTTCTATTCTTTAAGAGCTTTTGCGCGAGATCTTGAGATAAGTGCTTCAAGATTAAGTGAAGTCATGAAAGGCTCTCATGGGCTTTCAGAAAAAACAGCAACAAATATTGCAACTAAACTAAAGCTCAATGCACTTGAGAAAAAGTTTTGGTTTGATCTAGTTTTGTCTGAAAGCTCTAGAAATAAAAAAATTAAAGAACTGGCGACAAAACGTCTTGTTGAGGTTAGAAAACTAAATAAGATGAACTCTCTAAAGGAAAATCAATTTCGAGTTCTAGCCGATTGGTATCATGCGGCTATTCTGGAGATCGTTCATCTAGATAATTTTCAAAATAATATTCCATGGATTTCTACTAAATTGGGAATAAGTGAGGAACAAGCGACTTTGGCTGTTGACCGACTGAAGCTACTTGGTTTGTTAGAGATAACTACTGAGGGTCAATGGCAGGTGCACCCTGAAGCTTATGATATTTTCTCAGAGGTTCCCTCTATAGCCATTCGCAAATTTCATCGCCAAGTTTTACAAAACGGCATAGAGTCTCTTCTAAATGATCCTATGGAGAATCGAGCCATTCAATCTATGATTGTTGCTATTCCCAAAGATCGTCTTCCTGAATTTCAACAAAAAATGAAAACTGTTTTATATAATTTTTGGCAAGACCTTAGCGACTCACCTAAAAATGAGCTCTACTCTCTCAGTATTCAGTTAGTACCTATTGGGCAGAGACAATAATAAAGCTCTATACGAGAATGAGGAAAAACGCCCTTCGTCCGAGGAAAAAACAACCATCATTCAATAAGTATGTTTTAGATTTCATCACAACTTAGCGCCTTTGATCTCTATATTATTTAACCTTGTAAGTTCAAACAGGCATGTGTTTTGCACAATAACTTTTAACGAGGTAGTCATATGAAAAATAAAAAAATTCGCTATGGTGTAGTTGGCCTAGGGCATATTGCGCAAACAGCAATTTTACCGGCTTTCAAAAATGCACAAAAAAACTCTGTGCTCTCTGCGCTGGTTTCATCAAACACAAATAAACTCAAATTTCTCAGCAAAAAATATGATGTTAAAAATTGCTACGATTATTCTGAATTTGAAACCATGCTTAAAAATAATATTGTAGACGCCGTGTACATTGCCACTCCAAATACTTGTCATAAAAAATTTATTGAAACAGCTGCTAAATATGGCGTGCATGTTTTGTCTGAAAAACCGCTCACGACGAGCGTAAATGAGTGTTTGCAACTACAAAAAACTATTTCTGAAAGCAATATTGTTTTTATGACTGGATATCGCCTTCATTTTGATGAAGCTAATTTAGAAGCTATAAAAATTGCAAGCAGTGGCCAACTAGGATCCCTTAGAATATTTAATTCAGTTTTTACAATGCAAGTAAGAGATGAAAACAACATTCGTCTTAAAAAAAATATGGGCGGCGGCACTTTATTTGATATTGGTATCTATTGTATAAATGCCGCTCGCAATTTATTTGGTTCTGAGCCTTACGAAGTTTTTGCTACGAATGTAATTGGCACAGACTCTCGCTTCTTTGATGTAGATGAAATGACAACTGCTATATTAAGGTTTCCAAATAATCAGATTGCAAGTTTCACTTGTAGTTTTGGAGCTAGTGATTGTTCAACTTTTGATTTATTAGGCACTCAAGGCTCTCTTCGTCTTGAAAATGCTTATGATTATGCAAAACCAATGAAGCTCACTGTAACAACAAATAAAAAAACACAGACAAAAAAATATTCAAAGCATGATCAATTTGCCGCAGAGTTATTATATTTTTCTAATTGTATCAGAAACTATATGCAACCTGAGCCATCTATTAAAGAAGCTCTTATTGATATTGAAATCATCGAGTCACTTCTTTTGTCGATTAGTACCGGAGGGCCTGTGAGAATTGTAACTGATGAGAAGTTTGAGCGCCCCACTTATGACCAAAAAATTACTCGCCCTGGAATTCAAGCTCCTCATGTCATACACGCAACGAGTCCTGGAGAAAAACACTGAAGGTTATTAACTCTAAGGTCAACGCCTTAGACTAATTGAATTGGAGAAAAAAATGAAAAAACAAACTTTATTAGCTCTCGTTTATGTTGCTGCGGGTGGGTTGGTGTACATGCCATCTTCGTTTGCTGCAAAAAATGTTAAAGTAGCTTTAATCGATGATGTTAATGGGTATCAAAGAGGTCGTGCTCCTATTTTAGATGAGATGAATGGCTCTAAAGCTGATGTTCAATTAACACGGCAGATTCGTACAGAACTGATGAAAGATTCTTCTTTATCATTAATGGCTCAAAATGTCGCCATTGTTACTGTAGATGGCATTGTGACATTAAAAGGGAGTGTTAAAAATGCAGATGAAAGAGCTCGCATAGTACAAGTTGCAGAAAGAGTAGCTGGAAAATCTGTGCATAATGAAATTCAAGTTAAGTAGTTTTAATAATGATCGAATCACCAACCAAGGAGGACCTCATGGCTCAAGAAAGAAAAGATTCTAGATTAGCCGTTTTTGCACTTTTTAATGATCGCATGTCTGTTGAAAGTGCTGTCAACATGCTGAAAATTGAAAGGTTTAGAAATTCAGATATCTCGGTATTAATGCCGGATAAACAAAGCACTAAAGAGTTCGCACATGAGAAAAGCACTAAGGCCCCAGAGGGCGCTGCTGCTGGCGGAGTCAGTGGCGCGGCTTTAGGCGGAGCTTTAGGCTGGCTTGTAGGAGCTGGGACTTTAGCAATTCCAGGTATAGGTGCTTTAGTTGCTGTTGGCCCAATTATTTCAACTCTCGTAGGAGTTGGTGTTGGTGGCGCAGTTGGTGGACTCACTGGTGCACTCATTGGCATGGGCATGCCTGAATACGAAGCAAAAAGATATGCTACTTCTGTAAAAGAAGGTGGAATTTTACTTTCTGTTCACGTCGACGATGATGAGTGGAAAGAAAAAGCCGAAGATATTTTAGAGAGATGCGGTGGAACTGATATGTCAACCACTCACGAGAAAAAAGTGGATATCTCTAAAGTTGATATAGAAAAAAGAGCAACCACAGATCGAGACACGTCACGCAATGTGTTCTAGATTTATTTAATGGAGCAATAGGGGGGATGGGATACCCCTCCCTATTGTAACCCAAAATATTTATGTGGTTTTAAAATATGGAGGCCGTCATGACCCACTTTAATATTTTAGGTTTAGTTGGAGGCATAAGTAAGAACTCACTAAATAAAAAACTTTTTAAAGCCGCTCAAGATTTAGCGCCAGACAACCTCAAACTAACTGATTTTGATATTTCACGTCTTCCATTTTTTAATCAAGATATTGAAAATGACCCACCACAATCTGTAAATGAACTCAGAACAGCTATCAAAGAATCTGATGCAATTTTATTAGTAACACCTGAATACAATCGCTCAGTACCAGGAGTGCTCAAAAATGCCATTGACTGGGGATCTCGCCCCTATGGGCACAGCGTCTGGGATCAAAAAATCACCGCTGTGATGGGAGCTTCAGTTGGAAATATTGGTACTTTTGGGGCTCAACACCATTTGCGACAAACCCTAGCCTATCTCAATACTAAAACAATGGGTCAGCCAGAGTTTTATTTAAATGCCTCAAAGGCCTTTGATGATGATGGCAAATTAAAAGATCCAGCCATTAAAGAGCTAATTGAAAAATACATGCACTCTTTTACCAGATGGATTGAGTTATTTAGACTACTAAAGTGTTAAATATGTAAACGAGAACGGCGTGACTTTGAGAATTTATAAAGAAGGTGATTTATGAGAAAAGAATATGATCTAAAAAAATGAAACTAAAATCCAATCCGTATGCAAGCAAACTCAAGAAAAGTATCACCATTCGCTTGGACTCTGACGCCATCGAATATTTTAAAAAGTTGGGAGAGAAAACAGGAACACCCTACCAAACTTTAGTGAACGATTTTTTGCGTAGCTGTAAGGAAGAAAATCTAGTCCCAAAAACTATATGGAAAAAATCCAGTTAAATGGTAGGGAGTACAGGATTCGAACCTGCGACATCCACCTTGTAAGGGTGGCGCTCTACCAACTGAGCTAACTCCCTAGAGATCGCAAGAAGGCCCTTTTTAGACAAAAAAGAGTCTCTTGTCGAGAAAATTAATTCTGGCTGCCGCCACAAACTGGATTTTCACTGATTTTTGTTAGCACAAAGTGAAAAAGCCAATCTTCTTCATTGTTAATTGAGCTAATTGAAAGAACTTTAACTGATCTATTCATTGATTTATCAAGATAAGCTCTAATGCTCATAAAATACGACACTCCAAAACCCTGCATTAAAACACTCACAATGCGATCTGATTCAAAACCAGCCCCTTGAGCCACAATCTGATGAGCCTCAGGATCCATTTGAGTCGCAATTATTTGCGCTTCACCAGAGTTATGTTGATGAACTACTTTAAATGTATACCAAGTGTAATAGTCTTTGTTTTTGGCAAGCCAAGTACCCTCTATATCCTGCCATGGAAATGGTAATTCTGACCCCCATGGAAATGGAACCTCGCCGCCCTTTTCTGGCAACTCACTAGCATATGTATGTGAGCTAACTGCAAAAGCAACAATGAATGCAAATATAATGTGCGATAGTAGCTTCATATAATCCCCCCCGGGACATAATTTAGTGTTTCTCAAATAAAATTCTAGCTGATTTATTTAAGTAATAACCATTCTTAGCTCTAAAAATATATTTAGGTTTTTCGTAATCTGGCTCAATCATTTTTCTTAATCGCTTAATAGTTACATAAATTTTATTATCATGAATGCTCGGATCATAGGATTGCTTCCAGACGCTTTCAACTAAAGATTCCTTTGAATATACCTGCCCAGGATGCTGAACAAACAAACGTAGTAGATCTAGCAGGATGAATTGATTTTTAAATTCTATTCGGCCGAGCTTTTTTTCAACTACTGAGTGATTATCAGAGTCAAAAACCAAATCATAGGCTTGATTACCATCACCACCAAGCTCTTCAATTCTCTCTATGATTCTTTTTGAAAGGTAACGCATATTCTTAGCATCAACTGATTTTAAAGCTAAGTTTAAATATAGTTTTGCCAGATCTTTATCACCAGCATCAAGATATGTGCTCCCCATACTAAATAGCAAGTTCACATAGCTTGTCATAACCTTTGTCTGCTTCAGTTGATCATAACACTGCCATAAAACATCAATGGCTTGATCAAATTTTTTGAGCTTTCTGAAAATATTAGCATTCAAAATTTGTACGGCAATTTTCAGTTCTGGAAGATCTAAAACTTGAAAGAAGACCTGAAGGTTATAAACCTCTTTAAGAGCTTCCTGATACATATCTTTTTGATAGTACGCTATGGCTATGCCGCTAATAGCATAACAAATAGATTCTTTATCATCTTGAGCTAAGGCTATATTTAATGATTTTTGAAAATAGTCTGTTGCAACACTTAATTGGTCTTTATAAAAGGCACAAACCCCTAGAGTATAATAAGTCTTACTCGTAAGCTCTATTCCCTCTTTTAAAACCAGATCCTGAAGTTTTTCTTTTGTTTTGTTAATCTCTTCATGCTGTTCAAGTTCGGCATAAATTCTCAGCAAAAGATTTTCACATTTAAGATATGATTTAAAGTCTTTAGCTTCAAAAAACCCCTGCGCCGCTTTTTGAAGCTTAGAAACAGCAACTTCAAAATCGCCACGATCACAGTACAATTTCCCTAATTCAAACAGATCCGTACTTTCAGACATAATTACCTTAACTTAGATATTCTTGATTTCTTACAGGATCTGAACTGAGGGTCAATATATAACAAGATTGTGCTGCTAAATTTTTATGCAGCGAAGCTCCAATAGTATCAAGTTCTAGCGAGTGTTTAATTTTTAATGGGTTTTGGAGACAGAATAGCTCCGACAGAACCTGTCGGAGCTATTTAAACAAATAATTAGTTTCTAGTGATGCTGCAGCGCGTGGCCAGTATACTGAGCTCTGAGCCCAAAGCCACTATCTCTGCGAAATTTGAATAGTTCTTTAGCGTTTTTAATATCAAGTGCATTTACCAAAACTTGGTCCACATGATCGACTAAAATCACTTTAAGATCTTTCATAACTTCTTTTGGAATATCTTTCAGATCCTTTTCGTTCTCTTTAGGACAAATGATCGTTTTAATACCGCCACGATGAGCCGCTAAGATTTTCTCTTTTAAACCACCAATAGCCATGACACGACCACGCAAACTAATCTCACCTGTCATTGAAACTGTACGCTTCACTGGAATCTTAGTAATTGCAGAGACAATACTTGTTGTCATCGCAATCCCTGCTGATGGACCATCTTTAGGTACCGCCCCCTCAGGAACGTGAATGTGAATGTCTATGTTTTGATAAAAATCAGGCTCAAATCCAAAAAGTGGACCACGTGAGCGAACATAACTCAAAGCTGCCGAGCAAGACTCTTTCATCACATCGCCCAATTGACCTGTAATTGTGAATTTGCCTCGACCTGGTACAACAGAGGCCTCAATAATCAAAAGATCCCCACCCACTTCAGTCCAAGCCATTCCATTAGTAAGACCAATTTCATTTTGCACTTCGATCTTACCATGCTTGAATTTATGTGGCCCTAAAAGCTCCACCAACTTGGTTGGCGTAACTACATAAGACTTAATTGGCTTTGCCGCTGTTTTTTTAGATTTTTTGCCCTCGGTACTTGCGCCAAACTCAGCTTTAACAATATCGCGCGCTACTTTTCTGCAAACATTGGCCACTTGTCTCTCTAAGTTACGAACGCCAGCCTCTCGAGTATAGTAGCGAATAATATTTTTAACTGTTGCATCTTGAAAGCTTACTTTGCGATCTTTAAGACCATGCATTTCAAGTTGTTTTGGCACAAGATACTGTTTTGCAATATGAAATTTTTCACTCTCGATATAGCCCTCAAGAGAAATGATTTCCATACGATCTAAAAGTGGTCGTGGCACAGTGTGCAGAGTGTTGGCAGTTGCGATAAACATGGTTTTTGAAAGATCGTACTCAACTTCAAGATAATGATCTTGAAACGTACTATTTTGCTCAGGGTCTAAAACCTCAAGCATTGCAGATGAGGGATCTCCTCTAAAATCAGAGGCCATTTTATCAATTTCATCTAATAATAAAATTGGGTTACCTTTATCTACTTTTCTTAAAGCTTGTAGAATTTTACCTGGCATCGCACCAACATAGGTTTTACGGTGACCACGTATTTCAGCTTCATCGCGCACTCCACCAAGTGAAATTCTGGCAAAAGGACGATTCATAGCTGTTGCAATGGATCTTGCTAAAGAGGTTTTACCCACTCCAGGAGGACCTACTAAACATAGAATCGGTCCCTTTAAATCCTTTGATAAAGAGAGCACAGCTAAATACTCAATGATTCTCTCTTTAACTTTCTCTAAACCCCAATGATCTTCATCTAAAACTTTTTGTGCAAAATTAATGTCATGTTTTTCATCTGTATAATCAGACCATGGCAAACTAAGCATCCAATCAATGTAGTTGCGAACCACGGTCGCTTCTGCACTCATTGGCGACATCATTTTGAGTTTTTTAATTTCTTTTCTAACTTTCTCTTTAGCCTCTACACTCATTTTCTTTTTATTTGCTTTGTCTTCTAACTCTTGAAGCTCAGCTTGGTAATCATCTTTTTCACCAAGTTCTTTTTGAATGGCCTGCATTTGCTCATTTAAGTAGTATTCTTTTTGTGAGCGCTCCATTTGTTTTTTTACACGAGTTCTAATTTTCTTCTCAACCTCGAGAATTTCAATTTCACCCGTCATTAAATTGAGCAGATGCTCCAGACGTTTACCTGGATCAAAAATTTCTAAAACATGCTGCTTGTCCTCAAGTTTTAAATTTAGTTGAGCAACAATAATATCGGCCAACTCTCCCGGACTCTCGATAGTTGAAACACGCATTAAAATTTCTGGTGGAATACGTTTATTGAGTTTTACATAAGTTTCAAATGTCATTTTTACGGAGCGCACAAGGGCTTGAGTCTCAACCGGATTCGCCACGTCTTCTTTAACATCATCTACATTAGCAATAAAAAAGTTTTCATTGCTGGTAATACTCTTTAACTTTACCCGGCGTTTACCTTCAACAAGCACCTTGACTGTTCCATCTGGTAGTCTAAGAAGCTGAATGATTGTGCCAACAGTGCCAACATCGTAGATGTCTTTTGGCTCAGGATTATTTGTTTTGGCATCTTTTTGTGCGGCTAACACAATATCTGTTTGTTTAGCCATCGCATCTTCGAGAGCATTGATGCTTTTTTCGCGGCCCACAAAGAGCGGCATCATCATATGCGGGAATATTATTAAATCTCGGAGCGGCAACAAGGGAAATTGTTGCGTGTTTTTTGTGCCCTCACTCATCTCAGACTCCTTCCATGGTGGTATGGATCGGGCTTAGAAGTCTGAAGCTCTCAACTCTTAAGCACTTTCTGCGGAGTCATCCTTAGAGTCAGCAGCTGCTTGAACTTCTTCACCCGATTTGTAGACCAACTTAGGCGCCGCGCCCTCGTTGATCACCTTATCATCATTATACATTCCTTAACGTCCGACTTGGAAGGGATTTCGAACATCAAGTCTAACATGGCGCTTTCTAAAACTCCTCGAAGCCCTCTAGCGCCTGTTTTTCGTTTAAGGGCCAGCTTCGCTACGGCCTTTAATGCCGCGTCGGTAAATTTTAATTCAACACCTTCGTAGCTAAAAAGTTTCTGATATTGTTTAGTTAAGGCATTTTTAGGCTGCAATAAAATATCTATAAGTGCTTCTTCTTCTAATGGGTCTAGGACAGCAATCACAGGTAAACGCCCAATGAACTCTGGAATTAAACCAAATTTTGCTAAATCATCTGGTTCTATTTTATGTAAAATATTCTCAGCCGTATCTTTTTCAACTTGAGTTCTCACATCAGCGCCAATACCCATTGTTTTATTGGTAATGCGACTTTCTATGATTTTATCTAGACCAACAAAGGCTCCACCAACAATAAATAATATATTTGCCGTATCTACTTGGATAAATTCTTGTTGTGGATGCTTACGCCCACCCTTTGGCGGTAAATTCGCCACTGTACCTTCAAGAATTTTTAGCAAAGCTTGCTGCACACCCTCACCACTAACATCACGAGTAATAGAAGGGTTTTCTGATTTTCTAGAAATCTTATCAATTTCATCTACGTAAATAACACCTTTTTGACACTTCTCAACATCGTAATCAGCAGCCTGTAGAAGATTAAGCACAACGTTTTCCACATCTTCACCAACATAACCCGCCTCAGTGAGAGTCGTCGCGTCTGCCATTGCAAAAGGCACATTTAATATTTTAGCAATTGTTTGTGCTAATAGAGTTTTACCTGTTCCCGTAGGGCCAATAAGTAAAATGTTTGATTTTTGTAGTTCAATATCATCTTTTTTACGTCCTGCAATTGCATTCACTCTTTTATAATGATTGTGAACAGCCACAGCGAGAGATCTTTTAGCTCTCGGCTGACCAATAACATAGTCATCCAAGTGTGCTTTAATTTCATAAGGCTTTGGTACTTTAAAACCTGGACCTTTGACTGTTTCTTCTCTCTCTTTTTCTTCATCTATAATGTCATTGCAAAGCTCAATACACTCATCACATATATAGACACCGGGGCCAGCAATAAGTTTTTTAACTTCTTTTTGGCTCTTGCCACAAAAACTACAACGAAGTGTTCCAAGTGTTTCGTCTTTTTTGTTCATTAAACTTTCCCCTGCTTAGAGCTTTTTCTGAATTCAACCACCTGATCGATTATTCCAAATTCTTTAGCTTCTTCAGCGCTCATAAAGTTATCACGATCCATAGCTTTTGTCAGGAAGTCATAATCTCGACTCGTGTGGTTTTGATAAATTTTTGTCAATTTTTCTTTAATTTTAAGCATTTCTCGAGCATGAATTTCAATATCACTTGCTTGTCCACCTAAGCCACCTTGAATCAATGGTTGGTGAATCATCACTCTTGAGTGCGGCATACAATAACGCTTACCTTTAGTACCTGCAGAAAGGAGTAAAGACCCCATACTTGCCGCCATGCCCATACAAAAAGTTCCAACATCACATTTCACAAACTGCATGATGTCATATATGGCTAGCCCCGCAGAAACACTTCCACCTGGAGAGTTTATATAAAGATGAATATCTTTATCTGGATTCTCAACTTCTAAGAATAAAAACTGCGCAATAATACTATTGGCAACTTCATCTGTAACTGGAGAACCCAAAATAACGATTCTGTCTTTGAGTAATCTCGAATAAATGTCATAACTACGCTCACCACGTGATGTTTGCTCAATTACAAAGGGAACTACAGCCACTTTTTCTCCTCTCCCTCTTCTAGCCCAATATGGGGTCGATCCTAGGTCGATGCAAGCTCATCGGACGCCAGAGGCAGGGACTTTATTCTTAAGAAAAAGGCTTTTCACTGCATCTCGTCCTGTGTTAAATGTTTTGGCTCAATTAAATATAGAATATAGCACTAACGCATACAGCTATGGGGGAAATATGAAGATTGAATGGTGCAAAGACCTGCCGAAAGTCGCGAGTGATCAAACTCTCTTAGTTTTTGCGACAAGCAACAACAGTAAAGAAAAAGATAAAAACAAGACAAAGGTCCAATTAAAAAATGCGCCAAAAGAATTAAGCGAAAAACTCTCTGCTGCATTGGCTGATGGCAGCATCTCTGGCAAATCTCAAGAGGTTGTCATTTTCAGGGAAGCTCAAACCTTAGGTTTTCGTCACCTTGTTGTGGCTGGCTTAGGAAGCTCTGGACATAGCGGTGAAAATCTTCGCCAGGCCGCCGCAGCTATTTTACCCGCATTAAAAAGTTTAAAAACAAAAACAGCTAGTATTTACTTTGCCTCAACTGGAAGCTCAAAGCGCGACAGCGAAAGCCATTTACAAGCTTTTGTAGAGGGGCTTCTTTTAACTAATTATAATTTTGATGAGCTAAAATCTAAAAAAGATAAGTCTGAAGAAAAGCTTGAAGTCATTCAAATTATACTCTCAACTCAAGCCACGCAAGGTCACAAAAAAGCTCTTCATGCTGCTCAAGTTTTAGCAGAATCTGTGAACTTTGCTCGCCGCTTGGGCGACATGCCTGGCAACCTGATGACTCCCTCTATACTTGCTAGTGAAGCTCAAACTGCTGCTAAAGGCACAGGTATTAAAGTCACCGTTTGGGACAAAGCTCGCATTAAAAAAGAAAAAATGGGTGGACTTCTCGGTGTATCAAATGGTTCGGCTCAAGATCCTCGATTTATTATCATGGAGTATCGTGGCGCTGCTAAAAGTAAAAAGCCTGTGGTATTTGTCGGCAAAGGACTTACCTTTGACTGTGGTGGAATTAGTATAAAGCCATCTGCCGCTATGGAAGAGATGAAGTATGACATGTGCGGCGGAGCCAGTGTGATTGGTGCTATTTTAGCTATTGCTAAATTAAAACTTAAAATCAATGTAACTGCTCTGATCCCCTCAACTGAAAACTTGGTTGGCCCTTCGGCGACAAAACCTGGTGATGTTCATATCGCTCGAAATGGTAAAAGCTTTGAGGTGAACAACACAG
>CAYMKD010000008.1:0-19631 GCA_964390435.1 uncultured Pseudobdellovibrionaceae bacterium
ATCACCTTTGACGGGAGTATAAAGGCCCACGCAAGTGCTAAGGAGTTTCTCAATAGCAGCTAAATTTTGGTAGGAATAGGCTCCTTTAGGCAAGGTCCAATTTGAACTGTTGCCCCAATAGTAAATTTCATAACGATGACATGTTGAAAAAATAAAATAGTTTGAGCTGTTCCAACAATTATTAGAGGCCCAGTGGGAAAGATAATTATTCTTTTTAGACTTTTCTAAATCTGAAATACTATTATGAATATTATCGTATCCAACAACTATGAGCATAAGTGTGACTGTAGCATAGTGACGAGAGCTTTGTCATCACTTACAGCTTTCCTTATAGAGTCTCTCATAATTTTTGTCGCGTATATAAAATTGAACTTGCTCAATAGGTTCTTCGATTTGAAGAAATGAAATATAATTAGCTTGGCAATAAGACCAATTTAAATAGTGTTTAATCCATTCATTAGGCATAAGAAAAGGCCATTGCAAAAATGAAGTATGTGCGATGACTCTTTGATGCGGCCCATGAATGTGACTTAAAAATTGATTATTAATATTGATTTCATGTGATCCTGAAGGAGTAGAAAAACTGATTTTAAATACGCTATCATACTCAAGCATATTCAATTTTTGTCCTTCTCCGAAGGGTTGAGGTAATGGTGAGGCCGCAGTCATAAATGCAAATCTCTTAACCTCATGAAAGTGAAGCCAGTACGCGGTCATTTGCAACAGGCCAATGCAGGTCAAAAATAAAAAAACTGACACTAAAGAAACTATCGACTTTTTATGAGTTTGACGCCAATTAAAAGACTCTTCTTTAAAAAAAGTTTCTTTTAACCAAAAAGGATTAAAGCAAAACAAATGAAACAAAAGCATGCCTAGGGAAACTTGAGTTAATTTCAAGAGAATTAAGCTGCTTATATGTAATAAGGTTATGCTCAACCAGCCTATAAGTTGACCTTTTCTTTTAGGCTGTAACATTCCAATTGCACCTAAAAAATAAGTGAGCAGGGTAAGCCAATTAAAAATAAACAAAGCTTTTTGCGAAAGAAAATTAAAAATGGTTTTTCCAAGTAGAGTGCTTACTGGAAAATCAGTAAAAATGACTTTAAGAGCAAATCCTGATTGCCACTCAGGCAAAAAAATCCTGTCAAAAAATATGCTTAGATAGGTTAAAGAAAGAATAAGGCGAGCGGAAAATTGAATCATTTGAAAGTTAATAATTTGTTCTTTATTTTTTAACTTAATTGGCAAAAAGACTAAGGCTAGGAGTAACCAGCCTATGTAAGGATACTGTGGAGCTAAAGTAAAGTTGTTCAGATTAAAGAAATACCAGTGCAAAAAAAATAAAACAGCTGCAGAAATTTTTTGTAAAGTAGGTAAGAATAAAAGTAGAGAGCTTAGAATTCCAATTATTGATAAAATTTGGATAAGCTGAGCGGTGTTCCCTTGTAATAAAATATTTGGAAAATACTTAGAGCTCCAATTCCAACGGGGATGTAAAACAATGCCGCTATTACTATAAAGCTCTTTCATGTAGGGAAGCATAAGAATTTGATATAAAGTTAAATAAACAGCAAATGCACGTAACCAAGTTTTGCAAATTTTTTCCATACGTAAATCATAGAGTATTCGTTCTTAAAAGCTAAACTGTACTAAGAGCTCTCTAGAAATCGGCACGGCGCAATATTCGTTTGGCTATCATAACCTACTAATTCTTGCATATTTTTTAAAATAGTTTGTAATCAGTAGCTCGGGTTATTGGCAAAATAACCTGTTAAACAGGAGGCATCCATGAAGCATACAAAACACCTAGTTACTCTTTTAGCAACAATCATTACCTCGACTCAAGTCTGGGCAGGCACCTACAAATTAGACGAAGCTCACACTCAAGTTGGTTTTAAAATTAAGCACTTGGTAATTGCAACAGTTTCAGGTCGATTTAATAAGTTTTCAGGCAGTTTTAATTTTGATGATAAAGCTGGAAAACTAAGCGATGTGAAAGTTACCATTGATACAGCTTCTATTGATACTAATGAGCCAGATCGTGATAAACATTTAAAAGGACCAGATTTTTTTAATGTTACCAAATTTCCTAAAATGGAGTTTGCTTCAAAAAGTGTAACTTACAAAGATAACAAACCTACAGAGGTTAAGGGCGATCTGACAATTAATGGAGTGAAAAAACCTGTTACATTAGCAGTTGATTATGCAGGAATGACTAAAGACCCATGGGGCAATCAAAGAGTTGCATTTGAAGCTAATACAAAAATAAACAGAAAAGATTTTGGTCTTAAATGGAACAAAAACTTAGATGCTGGTGGAGTTATGATTTCTGATGATGTAAATATCATCATCGAAGCTGAAGCTATTTTGCAAAAAGAGAAATAGTTGAGATGTAGTTTAAACCTTAATCGGTTTAAGTTAATATATTTAGAATTAGGCGATTACTTTTGAACAAAAGGATATGAGTGCCTTATTTAATTTTTTCTCTTATCTGTTTTATGGCCTCAGCTCAGGGGCCAGAAGCTGTGAATCTAGACCAAGCTTTTTTGGCAGCACAAAAAAAAACTGAATTTATTTCTATAGTCGAAAGTCAAATTGAGCAAGCCAAAGAAAATGAAACACAAGTTAAGGCGCAGCTTTTACCTGAGTTAACGGCCACAGCTAATTACCTTAGACAAAATAGTGCTGCTGAATCCTCCTCTAAGCCTGAGCAATCAACAAGTAAGTTGAGTTTATCACAGCCACTTTATAGTGGTGGCATTTGGTCAGGGCTTTCTGCTGCTAAATTATCTTTAAAGGCAAAGCAGTATGATTTGTTATCTGAAAAAAATAAACTTTATATAAATGTAGCTTACGCTTTTTATTCTGTGTTGTCTGCTGAGCAGGATATGCAGAATATAAAAAAAACAATTCAACTGACTGGGGGGAGAATTAGTGAACTAAAAAAACGAACTCGGATTGGTAAATCTCGCAATATTGAAGTTTTAGCAGCTCAGGCACAACTCTCGGTATTACAGTCGCAACTTATTGCAGCGCAAGCTGAGCTATCTCGCGCCAGAGATCATTTTTCTTATCAAACAGGACTTGATCGCAATATGAAAATTGTTGATCAAGCCAATGATCCTAAATTGACTGAAAGTTTAGAGAGCATTTTAGCAAAAATTGATTCGAGGCCAGATATGAAGTCTCTTACCGCTTTAAGAGAAAGTGCTCAATATAGTGTTGATGTTGCAAAGGGCGGATATTGGCCTAGTCTTGATTTATCTGGAAATTATTATCTGTCTAAAACAGGTACATCACAAAATGACAATAGATGGGATATTGGAGTCACTCTCACTTTGCCAATATATGAAGGCGGCAGCACACAATCAAAAGTGCGAGTGGCAGCCAGCCAAATGCAAGAGGCCGATCTTTTACTTAAGCAGCGCAGAAGGCTTATAAAGTCAGAGATTCAAACGCTCTATAGCAATTTACAGAGTCTCTTGCAGCAAAAAAAATCTCTTGAAACCGCATTGGCGGCTACTGAAAAAAATTATTTAGAACAACAAAAAGATTATCGTTATAGTTTAGCTACAAATTTAGATGTTATTCAGGCTTTAAATACTTTTCAGGATACTAAAAGATCTTATGATCACACTCGCTATCAGGCCTTGATCACTTTCGCTGAGCTTGAAGCTTCATTAATGGGAACTTCAGGAGAGATACAGTAATGAATATTTCAGAAGTATCCATTCGCAATCATGTCTTTGCCTGGATGCTTATGGCGGCACTTATTATATTTGGTGGCATCTCATTTCAGAGAATGGGTGTGAGCCAGTTGCCAGAAGCAGATTTTCCTAATGTGAGTATTAGTGTGAGTTTAGATGGAGCTTCGCCAGAGGTAATTGAGCTAGATGTTGTCGACCCGATTGAGGGGGCACTTACATCCATCTCTGGTGTGAAGAGTATGTCCTCTTCGTCCCGAATCGGCAGTGCTAGAATTAATATTGAATTTGACTTAAATAAAGATATTGATGTGGCTGTGCAAGAAGTGCAGAGTGCACTTGGTAAAGTAAGGCGAAAACTTCCTGAAGATGCAGATACTCCTATAGTAAGTAAATCAAGCACTGAAGATCAGCCTATAATTTGGATAGGTGTATCAGCCGATGGCTTAAGCAGAAAAGAATTAATGACTTATGTGCGGGATCAGGTTCAAGGAAGATTCACTACAATAGATGGTGTAGGAGAAGTAAGCCTTAGTGGCTATGTTGAGCCTAACTTACGCGTGTGGTTGTCTCAAAATAAGTTAGATCTTTATCAATTAACAGCTTTTGATGTTGTCAGTGCTATTCAAAGAGAGCATTCAGAAAAACCAGGTGGGAGAATTGAGACAAGTGAAAAAGAATTAAATATCAGAACTCTAGGTGAAGCACCCACGGTGCAAGATTTCGAAAATATTACTATCAGTCGACGTGGCGGAGCTTTAAATTATCGTCCGATAGCGCTTAAAGATGTGGCAAAAATTGAAGATGGTACCGATGACATTAGAAGTATTAGCCGATCTCAAGGGAAAACGACAATTGGACTTGGTATAAAAAAACAACCAGGAGCCAATGCTGTTAAATTAGCTCACGAAGTGAAAGATAGAATTGCACAAGTAGCGGCTACTTTGCCTCAAGGTATGAGTATTGGTGTTCGCTTTGACACAACTCAATTTATAGAAGAGGCCGTAAGTGAGTTAAACTGGACACTGATCTTTGCTGCCATCCTAACAGCTTTAGTATGTTGGTTATTCTTAGGCTCGTGGACAGCTACAGTAAATATCATACTAGCCATTCCAACTTCGGTTGTAGGGACCTTCATAGTATTAAATGCACTTGGCTTTACTCTCAACACCTTTACTCTTCTCGGACTTTCTCTAGCTATTGGTATTGTTGTAGATGATGCCATTATGGTTCTTGAAAATATTGTGAGACATAAACAGCTTGGTAAAAATCGAATGATGGCGGCACTTGATGGCTCTAGAGAAATTTCGTTTGCAGCCCTTGCTTCTACAGCGGCAATTATTGCCATATTTTTGCCCGTTGCTTTTATGAGTGGTGTTATAGGAAAGTTTTTTTTCCAATTCGGAGTGACTCTTTCAGTGGCTGTTGCCATTTCTTTGCTTGAAGCTTTGACTTTAACACCTATGAGGTGTTCGCGTTTTTTAGTAGTAGGTGAGCGCAAAAGCTTGCTTGGTAAATCTGTTGAAAAAGTATTTTTATTAAGTGCTAACTTTTATAAAAGATGGATTCCCATATCTATAAATCATCCAGTAAAAACAATTGTTATTGCGTGTGTGTTTTTTATTGTAACAATTTTTATTGGGCGTTTGCTTAAACAAGAGTTCATGCCAGCGCAAGATCAAGGGCGACTTGTTATAAGAGCGCAAGCTCCAGCAGGCTCTTCTTTAGAACTTATGGATGAAAAAATGCAGGAAATTGAAAAATACCTCTCTTCACGTCCTGAAGTGGATAGTTACTTTAGCAATGTGGGCGGAGGCCGAGTTAATTCAGGTTGGATCTTTTTTACACTCAAGCCCACAAGTGAGCGGGAGCTCAGTGCTCAAGAGCTAATGAGTGTGTATCGCCAAGATTTAAAAAAAATCAAAGGTATCCGAGTCACAATCAGAGACCCCTCTTTATCTAGTTTAGGAGGGGGGCGTAGTTATCCAGTTTCATTTACTGTTAAAGGTGCTGATTGGGATAAGCTTACTGAATACTCAAAAGAAATTATGGAAGCTATGGAGAAAACCAATCAAATGGTTGATATTGATAGCAACTTTGAAGACGGTTTACCTGAAGTAAGAGTTGTGCCAAATAGAACAAAAGCACGTCAATATGGGGTTGATGTCTCTGAAATTTCACAAACTGTGAATGTGATGATGTCGGGAGCTGTGGCAGGAAAATATTCGCAAGGGGGGCATCGTTATGATGTTCGTGTGGCATTGCCTGCAAGTGGCCGGAACTCAATAGATGTTATTAATAATTTAAAGGTTCGCAATAATAGAGGCGAACTTATTCCTTTATCTAATCTAGTTGAGATTAGTCAGGTGTTGAGTTTGCAGTCTATATCAAGAGAAGATCGGCAAAGAGCCATTAATTTGCAAGCAAACATTGCCCCTGGCAGCTCGCAAGCAGAAGCCATTGCAGTGGTTCAAGAAATTACCCAAAAGATTCTTCCCCAAGGTTATTACGCAGAAATCAGTGGAAGTGCCAAAACTTTTCAGGAGTCTTTTTCTGGTCTAATTTTTGCTTTGATACTGGGAATCATTGTTTCTTATATGGTGCTTGCATCGCAATTTAATAGTTTTATTCATCCCATCACAATTTTAGTAGCCTTACCATTTAGTGTATCTGGAGCTTTTATTGCTCTTTATTTAGGTGGGCAGACACTTAATATTTATAGCCTTATTGGGATTATATTATTAATGGGGATTGTAAAAAAGAATTCTATAATGTTAGTTGAATTTACCAACCATTTGCGAGAGCAAGGCCAAGAAATGAAAACAGCTCTTGCCGAAGCTTGTCCCATTCGTTTAAGGCCGATTTTAATGACTTCAATTGCAACTATTGCAGGTGCTTTGCCGCCAGCCTTGGCAATTGGGCCAGGTGCTGAGAGTAGAATTCCAATGGCTCTTTCGGTCATTGGAGGAGTGATTGTTTCAACAGTTCTGACACTTTTTGTTGTGCCAAGTGTTTATGTATTACTTGATCGCTTTGATAAGAGCTACAAAGAGAATAAAGCTTTATAAAGTTGGAGTTTTGCCCCAAACTTCTTTGAGTCTTTTATCACGTCCACAATTATAGCGATAAAATTTATAGCGCAGAGGATTTTTCTTATAATACTCTTGATGGTAATCTTCTGCAGGATAAAACTTAGTAAAAGTTAAAAGCTTGGTGGCCACTTCGGGTTTTAGACTTTTCTTTTCAATAAGTTCTTTTTTAGATTTTTCAAAGAGTTCTTTTTGTTTTTCATTAGTGGCAAAAACAGCACTCACATATTGTTCGCCTTTATCACAAAACTGCCCTCGTGAATCATAAGGATCAATATTAAGCCAAAAGATATTTAACAACTTCTCATAGCTGATTTGATTTGGGTCGTATTTAACTTCAATAGCTTCTATGTGTCCAGTTGTGCCCGATGAAACCTCTTCGTAAGTGGGATTGTCTTTATGCCCCCCTGTATAGCCAACCGTTGTTGAGATAACGCCCTTATTTTTTAATTTATCAAACGGAGGTTGGATGCACCAAAAACACCCAGCTGCAAAAATAGCTGATTCAGTTTTACTATGTGTATTTGTAGTAGAGTCATCTGAAAATTCTTTTAAATACTCTTCGTAGCCCATTTCTTTAAGTTTATCTTTTGGGATAAACTTCATAGCGGCCGAGTTCATACAGTAGCGGAGTCCTGTGGGAGCGGGTCCGTCATTAAATACATGTCCTAAGTGGGAGTCTGCGTGTTTACTTCGTACCTCTGTTCGTACTGAAAAAAGTGAGCGATCTTCTTTTTCTACAATATTTTCTTTGGCCAATGCTTTAGAAAAGCTGGGCCAGCCAGTGCCTGAGTCATATTTGTCTTTAGAGCTAAAAAGAGGCTCTCCAGAGACAATATCAACATAAATGCCCTCTTTTTTATTATCCCAATATTCATTTTTAAATGGAGGCTCAGTACCGGATTTTTGTGTTACTTTATATTGGATTTCACTAAGAGTTTTTTTGAGTTCATCATTGGAAGGTTTCTTTTTGTCCATTTGCCACCCTAAAGAGATAATTGGAATGAATATAAGCATTGAGATCAAAGAAGGCATTCTGCAAGCCATTATAAACTCCTTCATAGAAGGTATTTTTAAAAATCCTATTTTCTCATGTTTGATCTTAGCATTTTTTATATAGTCGCTGTAACTGGTTTCTGGAATTATTTTCAGTTATTTACTTTATTAGACATATTCGTCTCTAGAATAATAAATCCATAACTTTACATATGACCTTTAGTTTTAAAATAGGTACAAAGCCTCTTTTAGGGGGTTTTTCCATGAGTAAAATTAGCTTACTTTTTATAATGCTTTATAGTTTAGCATCGTTTGCTAAAGTGGAGGTTCTGTTTCACCCACATGACCCAACATTTGAAAAAATAGCTGATTGGATTTTAGAGGCTCACTCCAGAATTGATATTGCTATGTACAGCATGGATACAAATGACAAAGCAACAATTATTAAAGCCATTAAATCACCAGAAGTTCAGGTCAAATTAGAATCAGGTGAATTAAAAATGCGTCTAATTTACGAAGGATATGAAAATAAAAAAGATAACCAAAAAAAAATGGCAGCTCTTGAAGAGTTGGGTATTGATGTAAGATATTTGGGTAAAAGTGTTAAGGTTCATCATAAGTTTGCAGTTATTGATCCGGGCAGCCCACAGGAAAGAGTTATTACGGGCAGTGCTAATTGGTCATCATATTCATATCGCGGTTATGATGAAAATATACTCTATTTAGAGAGGGAGCCTGAAGCTACTTATCGCTACCAACTGGAGTTTGATCGTCTTTGGGCTTTGACCAAGCCGTTTGGCAAAGATCTTGGTAATAATGAGGATGTGATTTTACCAGCAGTTGATCAAAAAGACTTTGCAGCATTTTTTAATTCTCCCAGACGATTTGATAAAGAATCTCCAGAGCCCAAAGTAATTACTGACCAAATTGTAAGGATTATTGATAGTGCAAAAAATTATATTCAGATTGCCACAACAAGAGTGCGTCATCAGCCTCTCTTAGAGGCTATTTTGAGAGCAGCTGAGCGTGGTGTTAAAATAGAAATTATTATTAGCCAGGACGATTATCATGATCTGCAAAAAAGAGCGACATGGCTTTTAAAAAATAAAAACATTCAGCTTAGAATTAAATTTTATAGTTTAAAACCTTCTGATTACATGGCTTTTCAAATGCATAATAAGTTTATGATCGTAGATCACAGCACAGTTTTAACAGGCTCTTTTAATTGGTCAAAGTCTGGAGAAGAAAATCATATTGAAAATATTGTGGAGTTAAATGATTTAATGGCTCAAGAAGTTTTGCCCGATTTCGAAAAAGAGTTTTCAAGATTATGGAACTTGGGAAGAGACAGGTTAGAGGATTTTGAGCAAAAACTGGAATCTCTTAAGGATTCTGGAAAAGTGCCTCGATGTGGATTTTCACCAATCGTTTTTGATATCGATGAGATTGTGGAGTTGTTAAAAAATAATCCTAAATGTTGGTAATAGTAATCCTGAAAAGCTTTAAATTTTATTAAATCAAACACTCTTCATATTCATTTTTAAGGGCATAAATCTCAGCAAATAAACTCTATTTAATATGCGCTGCGCGAATTTTATAATGCATCGAATGAAGTAAAAATAGCCCCATCTCAAAATAAACGGCAGTACAAAGAAATTATGACTCGCATGGTCTTAAGAAAAGTCAGAATTTTGTTAAGACTAAAATCTAGGTTTGAAACTTAGCCAGATCTTTGAAAGATTTACATAAGGAACTCATACATAGGGGGGAATTATGTATAACTTTCTAACTGCATTGCTTGTACTGCTCGTTTCTTTTTGCTCTTGGTCATACCCACTAAATCCAGATCCTCAAGTTACTTATGGAGAGCTTTGTAATCCAAACGATCACGATTACGAAGGTCCGCGGTACGAAGAGAGCATTCCATACTGCCGTCGCAATGTTTCCTCATGGACCAAACAGAAAATTTACGAATTATATAATATCTCTGAAGAGTGCCGACATCGCTACACAATTGATCATTTTATTCCCTTAGCACTTGGTGGGAGCAATGCCGAAAGCAATCTTTGGCCTGAACACAAACTTGTTAAGGCAACGAGACCAACTTTAGAGCAAGAGTTGTATGAGGCTTTAGATAAAGCTCAAATGTCTCAAGCAGAAGCCTTAAAAATTATTATTAAAGCCAAAACTGAAGACATAAACCAAATGCGCATAGACAAGAACTTTAATAGTTCTGATTCATGCGATGATCCTTGGAACTGAAATTTTTAAGCACGACTTTAGAATAGCTGTTTTGTCAAAACAGTAAAATCTAAAAGTTTTTTTGCCTAAAAATAGCATATTTATAATTTAGCTGTCTCAATACTATAGGTTAAAGAAATATTAACCGATATTGAAGTATGGGAAATATCTCAGTATTTTCTAAATTAACTTTAATAGCACTTTACGTTTTGCTAACTTCATGCCTTGGCGATAGTGGCAGCAGTAGCGATGGATTTTCTTCGATTCTTCCCGATGAATCTACTGAAACTACAGCCTGTGTCATATCATCAACAACTCCTGAAGTTGGAACTATAAAACTTGCAGCAGCCTCTTCCACAGCTACAACTTTTAGTGCTGCTGTGACTGGTACAGGCTGTGCCACAACTTTTACTTTAAATGGTGTTGCTTTAACAACTACGGGCACAAGTGTGAGCCTAACCTCTGCAGATTTAAAGACAGGTACAAACACACTTGTGGTGAGCTCTTCAAATTCTGCAGGTGGTGAGAGTAAAGAGTGGACACTAAAGAAGAATACGGCTCCTCAGTGTACAAGCCAATTTCCATCAACAACAAATACATCAACAAGCATAGGGGTTGCACTTACTTTAATTGGAACTGCGGTAGATACAGACGGCGATACAATCACTTATAGTTGGAAGCTTAATGGATCAAAAGCATCTTCAACTTACTTTACAATTACAGATAACATAAATGTAAGCCAAGCCGTCTTTACACCTACCAATGCTCTCTCAGGATCCAATACTGTAGCTCTTGAATTGTACGATGGTGTGGATACAACAACATGCTCTTGGACAGTTAATATCAATTCTAATTGTGCAGTAACTTCGTCATTTCCCTCTGCCTCTAGCTTAAAAGTTTCACAAATTGGTTCAACATCCACTTCTTTTGGAGCAGTCGCTAACGATTCTAATTGCACCGTTTCTTGGAAACTCAATGGAAGCACACTTGCTTCAACAGGGAATTTTATTGCATTAACCTCTTCTAATTTAACGGCTGGTCAAAATACAGTGATTGCGACTGTATCTAATGGCGGTAGCCAAGATCAGCGAACTTGGCTCGTTACAAAAAATACAGCTCCTACATGTAGTTCTCAAACTCCAGCATCTGCTGGAAATTCGATGACTCATACTACAAACTTAAACTTAACTGCTGTAGCTGCAGATACTGATAATGATCCAGTAAGTTTTGCTTGGAAGTTTAATGGGGTTGCAAGCTCGATACTTTTCCCGACAACATCTAGCTCTGGATATAATGCAAGTGCTACTTTTGATCCAGGTTTGGCCCAGGTCGGGGCAAGTCAACAGATCTCATTAGAGATAACAGATGGTACAGATACAGGAAGTTGTTTATGGGGAGTTGAAGTGACAGATCCAAATGGACTCACGCTCCTATCTTGTTCACCTTCGACAGCGGCAACACAAGTAATACCTTCTGTGGGCCCAACAAAACAATTCACCCTAAATGCAACAGGGTCTAGCTTATCTTATGTTTGGAAAAAAGATGGTGTGGTTCTTTCGGGAGCGACCGGGCCGAGTTACGATGTCACTGCTGCTGTTGCAGCTGGAACTTACACTTATCGTGCTGATGTAACAGATACCAACGCCAACACAGAGAATTGTGTTTGGACAGTTAAAAGAAATACTCCGCCAACTTTATCATCAGCTTCGCCGGTAAATACTCTTTCTGGTACAGACTATAAAATGCGTTATGACACAACTTTGGCTTTAAGTGTTGTCGGAGCTGATAATGAAAGTGATGCTCTTTCTTATGAATGGTCTATTTCTCCTGCGGTAACAGGTGTCCTTGTTAATACGACTTTGCCAAATAATACGTTTACACCCAATATTAATACTCTTGGTACCTACACAATTTCTGTAAGAGCTTACGATCAAACAGAGTATTCAAGCACAGAGTCTTGGACTATTGAGGTCAATGCTTTTTCAGATGCGTGTAATTCTGTATTAAGAGGACTAGCTACTTCAGTATCAGCTGGTCAGCCTGGTTATGGAGTCCCGGTAACAGGTGGGCAAATCTGTACTTTTGTAGGTCCTGTTGGAGCCGGTGATAAGCTTTATCCGGCAACATCTCCATCAAAAATAAGAATTAAACCTGCTTATATTTTGAATGATGGTGCAGACAATTTATTTATTTCGGATCACACAAATCACACTGTATGGTTTTGGAATCGTTCTGGATCTCAAATTGTAAGACTGGGAAAAACAATAGAGGCAGGGCAATTTGTTGCACTTCTTGGTAATGGAACAGCTGGGCGTAATAGTGAGAATTTAAAAAATAATTTAAATCCTTCTACAGATCCTGCCAGTCAATCCAAATTAAGCACGCCATACGGAATAGCATGGGATAGCACGAATCATAGACTATGGGTTGCAGATTATTCTAATGATCGAATTGTTGAGCTTAATAGTAGTGGACAAGCTTCCACGGTCTTAGGTTGGAACCCTTCTCCTGTACCGAATGGTGTAACGCCAGGAAATAATACAGCTGGTAATACAGATGGTATAAATGGAAAGTCCAGTCATTGTAATGGTCCTTTGTGGTTATGGTTTGATGCGACTAACGAATGGCTTTATGTTACATGTAATGCAAGTCATGCAATTAAGAGAATGGATACAACTCCTGGCGTAGATTACGGTAAAACCTATATGGTGGTTGGTAGAACAGCTCAGAATAGCCAAGACTTTCCATGTGTAACAGCTTCGTGTGCCACGGCGGCTGGTGATGAAGACGGAAGTATGTTTATAAATGGAGTTTCAAGAGTTAATGCTCCATGGGATATCACAGGTGATTCTGATGGTAATATCTATTGGGGTGATTCAGGTAACCGCCAAGTTCGTATGGCTACTACTTCAGGTGTTGGTAAAACCTTTTTTGCATCAGGAAATGTTGGTAATACAGTATTCGATATCACTAATCTTAACTTAACATCAAATATATCTGCGGCTACTCTTACTGTAAACTCTGTGAGTGCTCCTGGAGCTGGCACAAAGCTAGATGTTTTTGGGCCTGATAAAGGTGGGCAGAATGGTTGCCAAATTTATATGGCAACACTTTTATCTGCGACAAATGATGCTGTAACATCTGGTAGCTTAGTTACAGTTGGTTTATCAGCAACGGGTGGTGGTACAAAAACATTTTATGGACCAGCTAATCTTGATTGTTCTGGTGGCGGTACAACAAGTGTTGATATTCTATCTGGCCAGAGCTCAGTTCTCTTTGCGTTTAAAAGTACTGCTAATAGCGGAACATCTGTAATCACAGCAGCTAATGGTGGATTAACAAATGGTACGCTCAGTGTTGTTATGGGAGCCACAGCTGCAGCTGCAAATAAACTCGGTGTGTTTGGGCCAGGCTCAATAGATAAAGACGTTACATGCCAACCATATCTTGTTGAAATTTTAGCTTCTTCTAATCGAGTGACAACCTCTGGTGTGAATCGGACTGTGACTGTGGATTCTCGTCGCGCTGGTGGTAGTTTCTACACTGATAGTGCTTGTACAAATGTTAGCAGAGAGCTTAATTTTACCAGTACAGACTACTACGGAGTTCTCTATTATAATAAGACAGTTAAAGTAGGGCCAAATCAAGTGATCTCACTTGCGGGTTATACAGGTACGAACGCCTATGCTGGTGGTCCTATTGGAACAGCAACCTTTAATAGCCCACGTTCGATTGCTGTGCACAAAGATGTTGGCGGAAATATGCTTGGTCTGTTTGTATCCACCGGCGATCATAAAATAACTTATATAAATGTTAATAACAGCAACCCAACAAATTTTGGTGGCAGCATCAGTGTTCCTCTTCATGAATCAATTATTGTAGCTGGAACAGGTTCTAATGGTTTTAATGGTGATGGCGGAGTGGCGACAACAAGACTTCTCAATGATACGAGAGGAATTGCTATGACCAAAATAGGTGTGAATCCAGCCTTGTTTATTTCTGATTATAGTAACTTTAGAGTCCGTGGTTTTAATTTAACCACCGGGGCAATTTCTTCAGAATTAAATACTCTAGGCAGAGATAGAAGTGGATTTTTCTCTGGTGAAACAGAAGCGCCAAATGTTTATTTAAATAATCCATCTATGCTCGCATACGAATCATCCAGCAAGTCTCTTTATTATGGTGATTCTGGTAATGGGTTAATTCGTTCCGTAGATATGATTCGTGGTACGGTGAGTACTGTATTAGGTACAACAGTTGGAAATGGAAACATTGATAATATAGCTCCAACTATGGTACAGGCACGCTTTCCAGCGGGTATAACTATACTTAATAATCATCTTGTTTACACAGATCGTAATAATAGCAACTGTTTAATTAGGGCCTGGAATCGTGATACTAATGTAAGCAATCCGGCTTCTTCTTTCTTTAGTATAAGTATACTTCCAAATACAGTTTCTACTATTGCTGGTGATTACTCACAAGGCTGCGTAGCATGGGGCACAGCTCCAGCTAACTCTTCTGGAAGTACGGCTGTAGGGGCTAAGTTTAGTAACTTTGAAGGCCTAACTAATGATGGAACCAATCTCTATGCTGTAGATCAAGGTAATAATTGTGTTATTAAGCTCACACCAGACGGCAAGTATCATCAATATGCAGGAAGTTGTGGTAACACGGGTTCAACAGAGGGTGATAATGACGGGACAGCTACAATGAATGTTCCTGTTTCAATTATTATGGATCCACTATACTCAGGCATTGGAAACATGTTTATAGTCGATCAAACAAATTCAAATACAGGTATGGTTCGTTATCTTAATTTCCGTCAAGATGCCACGGCAAATAATATGAAAATCATGAATACAGGTATTGCTGATGCTCCTGTAAGTGGTGTTGGATATTTACAAAATTTAAGAACAGTTACGGGAGCACCGCGAATCAATGGAATTGCAACTTTTGATAACCAAATATGTTATGGTGGGGGCGATGAAACCACAGGGGCAACAGGTTTTCACAATATCACCTGTTATGATCGTACAACGGGTTCTGTAACTATTCGTATTGGCTCTGATGATTCAAGCAATGCCAATCATAAAGGGGGAATGTCTTTAGGTTCAGAGCAAGAGGGGCTTTCTGCCACACTTGGCTCACCTACAAGCGATCATGTCAGGCTTGGTGGTCCCTATAGAATTGTTTTTGATGAATACGGTAACTTATATATTGCTGAGAGGCTCTCTAATACTATCCGGGTAGTTAGAAGATGGTGGTAATGATGAAAAATAAAGTTTTGATTTTAGGATCTTTATTTACAATGATAAGTTTAACTAGTTTTCTTCTATTAAAAAATAAACCTGAAGTTATTGAAGTTAAAGAATCTGAAATTAATACAAGCCGTGAAAACATGAGAAAATCTTATGTTGACTACTTTGTTTGGCTTGAGAGTTCTAAAGATTTAAAGCAGTTAAAAGAGGCAGATCAACGTTTTTACAACCTCTTGAACTCTTTAAAATATATTAAATTAGATTCACAAAAGGATTTTGAAATATTTGATTTTTATCTTAATCAGATACAAAATAAATTAGCCAATTTAATTTTAAATCCAAAAGTATCAAAAAACTTTATCTCTAAACTTACCGACCAAGAGCGAGTTTTATTGAAAGCTCGTAAAGAATATACAAGTCTCGCCAAAGGTCATGACAACCCTGGTAATAAAGAGAAAAAAGCTCTATTTTTAGCAGAGACTTTTCAAAGATAATCTAGACTATCGAATAAATTTCAGTTTCATAAGTTAAGACGGCTTATACACCCATTGTAATATGCCGATTACTAAGTAAGTGAAACTTATGAAAAAATTAAATCTTACATTAAAAAATTTTATTTTATTGTTCTTAATGGCTGGTTGCACTTCAAGCACATTAAAAGTCGAGAGCGATCCGTCTGACGCAGAAGTACATTATATTTTGTCAGGGCAGGCTCCGCGCAGATTGGGTAAAACTCCTTTAACTGTCTCGCCACCATCGAACAAGCCATATCAAATAGGTATTAGTAAAGAAAATTTTGAAACGAGCTATGTTGTTTTACCCAGTTCTTTAACTTCAGATACTACTGAAGTTTTTATTATTTTAAAAGAGAGTGTAACAGGATCTCAGGCTAATCTTTCAAAAGAATCCATCAATAAAGTTGTGCGTGGGGTTGCTGAGTCTCAGAAGCTCATAAAAAATAAAGATTATGAACAAGCAGAAAGTCTTCTTCTTGCACTTAAAGGTGAGTTTTCGTTTGTGAGTGTTATTTATGACTTACTTGGCAACGTCTATTATCTTAAGAAAGATATTCCTAAGGCCTTAGATTCATATAAAAAATCATCTCAATTACAACCAGGAAATCCAGATACAGATCGAATGATTCGTAGATTGGAACAGATGAGTTTATCAGGAGGTAGCATAGAATGACACTCTTTCCGATAGGCCTTTTAATTGCTTTTGCAGCTATATTAGCGGCCACGTCACATTTAAATACCTCTATTTTTACTCTTTATGATTTCGTGGCTTTTTGCATGGTTTTTGGTGGCACCTTTGCTGTTGCCATGATTATTTTACCTTGGCAACATCGAAAAGAAATTTTTTCTGGATTCAAAGCTCTTGTATACCAAGTTAAAAGTAGTAAGCAACAGACCTTAAAAGACTCTTTAGACTTTTTGCAGACTGTTTCGCGAGGAGATTCTTGGGTTAATATTCAAAGCTCAAAGCTATATGCTCATATTCTAAATGAGGGTTATGAGTTAATTACTTTAGGAATTTCTTTAGATAAAATTGAGACCATTCTTGATGAGCGTGTTTTTCAGTGGGGAAGGCGTCATAGACGAATAGCAAATTCTCTTCGTTCATTAGCAAAATATCCGCCTGCTTTTGGTCTTGCAGGAACAGTATTAGGTTTGATGCAACTTATGAAAGCTATCTCTGAAGGTTTGGATGCTAGGCAAACCGGTGTTGAGATGGCGGTAGCACTGGTAGCAACTCTTTATGGTTTGATGCTAGCAAACTTAGTTATTAACCCTGCTGGTGAAAGCATATTAAAATTAGCAGTTGAAGATGAAGAAGATGCAGAAATAGCCGTCAAAGCAGTGCTATTGGTTGCGGAGAGAGTTTCTATTTTAGAATCTCAAGAAACACTTAACTCCTATGTTTCAGAAACTGAAAGAATTGATATCCTAGGTGCAAGTTTAAGCTCTGAGGAGGCGGCTTGAAGAAGCTTCGACGTATTGATCAAGAAGAAGTCGATAGTGAAGGCTCATGGGCCTTAAGTTACGGAGACATGGTGACTCTGTTGCTAGCCTTTTTCGTATTATTTTTTAGTGTTGATCATGTAAAAGAATATAAAGAGAAACTTGAGGATGCCGTATTTCAAGTGCTTACTCAATCTGCTGAAGTTCAGGATAAAAGACAGCCGGCATCGATGGCCCCTTATTTAGTAGAAAAGGATCCAACAATTCAGAAGTGGCCAGGAAAAGTGCATAAAGTAGGTTCAAGAATTCTTATTGAATTCCCACAGATTTCTTTCTTTAGATCTGGCCAAACAGAATTAACCAAAGAAGGCAGAGAGGCACTAAAAAATTTTCTTACAAATTATATGCCTTATGCAGGACAACATATCTTAGGGCTCAATGCTTACACAGATCAACGTGCAGTAAGAGCAGATGTGCATCGTTATAAGGATAACTTAGAACTCTCAGCACTTAGATCCATTGCCACTATGAGATATTTGCAAAAAGAAGGTTTGCCATTAGATAGGATGATTTTAGGTGGTTATGGCGAAATGAAGCTCACTGAAGACTTTATTCGTAAACTTCCAGAAAACCACTCGCAAGCTACTATTATGGATTTTTCAAGAACTGTCGTGATAGTTATTAGGCCCGATCAGGAGGTGGCTCTATGAGGTCATTTATATTTGTAATATTATTAATGTTTGCTGTGTGTGAACAAGTCATGGCACAAACCGAAGGAAAACATCCAAGAGTTGCAGAGCTTGAAAACCAATTATCAAAAGATGCTTCAGATTTCTTTAAATCGCGTTTTCCTGGAACTCCATTTTTAGTTAATATAACTGTAGATCCACTAAGGCGGTTAACGAATAAAGCAATAAAGAATACAGAGTCTTTGCCATACATGAACTATTATGCAGATGAAATTGGTGATGAATGGGATGACCCAGCTAAGAGTAATTTTGAGTTATTAAATAGATCTAGAAAAATTACGGTTAATGTTTCAGTGCCACTCAACGTAAGTGAGAAAGAAATAGAAGACTTCCAAGAAGCTCTTATCCCAGCTTTGGGTTTAGTAAAAGCTCGTGATGCCGTAGTGATTCAAAGAAAAGAATGGCAAGCACAAGGTATTAACTACTGGGCTTATGTAGCTGTATTTTCATTTATTCTCTTGGCACTCTATTTTGCACTATTTTACTTAGTAAGGTCTTCTGTAAGTAAATTTAGCCAAGCTTTATCGAAACAAGCCCCGCAATCATCGACATCTTCATCTCAGGGTTCTGGTGCAGTAAGTTCTCCTGTGCAAGATCAACGTTCTGGTATATCAAGTGACGTAACAGTCAGTGATCCAATCAGATTGCGTGAAGCCATTGGTCAATCCATAAAATTTATTTGCCAAAATCGAGAGTTCCCAACTCTAGAGGATATGATCGTTTTTGATAAAATGGCTAAAGTTAAACCTCATGGTCTAGGTGCAATTTTAAATGAATTTCCAAAAGAAATCAGAGATCAGATTTTCTCTTATTCATTTAGCCAAGAATGGCTGATTTCAGTAACAGAACCTGGAGAACTAAATTCAACTAGCCTTGATGTAATACAAAAAATGGCGCAAGTTCATCGTGATGCAAACGAAGATCAGTGGCAAAAGTTATTAATAGTTGTTTGGCGTATGGATCAAGATCTAGTAGGCTTTATTAAAACTCTACAGCAAGAAGAGGCTTTTTGTATTCTACATTATTTACCTAAATCTATATCTGTTTCAGTTGCAAGAAAGGCTTTTCCTGGTAGTTGGGGAGTTTTGCTAGATCAAAATTATAAGCCAGCAAAAGTGAGTGCTATAAAAATTGGTCAATTAACAGAACAAGCAATAAAAGCTTGTCCATTGAGAAACACTAATTTAATTGAAAAGTTTCGTCGTGATAAAGACCTGCTCACGTACTTAAAAACTGCAGATCCAAATGAAGAGAGAGAAATTTATCAGGCTTCGCCGAAAGACTCAATCATTCATCAGACAAGAGTTCCATTTTACACTATCTTTGATCTTGCGGATGAAGAGCTGTCTACGGTTGTATCTCAAGTATCTATAGATGATTGGTCTTTAGCTTTACTAAATATTGACCGTAATTATCGAAAAAATATTGAGTCACATATGACGGATAAACAGAGATTTATGCTAGTAGAGAAACTCAAATTTCTAGATCAAAATCCTCCCGATGCTCTTCGCATCGGTGCCACTAGAGAGAAGATTGCAGAAAAATTAAAAGCAATCATGCACAAGAAAGAGCAACAAAGTGAGACGTCCAGTGAAAATGCAACTCCATTGGCTCAAGCTGCCTAAGTTGC
>CAYMKD010000009.1:0-5483 GCA_964390435.1 uncultured Pseudobdellovibrionaceae bacterium
GTAGAGTTTTTGCGTTTTGAAAAAGATCATCCCATTTTAGAAAAGGACGTAAGGATTATTGCTGAAAAGGTTTCAGCTGGTTGCACTGGCGCTGCCGAGAGATTTAAATATGTTTATTTATTACTGAAAAAATCAGGAGTGGATCTTAATCATGCCATACTTGCAGCTATTGAATTTGCTAATGAAAGTGATGAAACAATTAAGAGTTTCTCGCAGATTTTTCAAAAAACTTATTTAGAGAATTATTTGAATCTTGATTTTATCACGGCGTTCAAGGTGAGCTTGGAACTTTCAAGAGATTATGAAGGTAATGTTGAACTCGTGCAAAAAGACTTTGTGAGGCTTACGCAGTTTTGTTTAAACACAAAAAAAGTAGGTCTCTCAGTAGCTAATTGCGCAAGACTTGCTATTCGTGTCGCTAGATTAAGCAAATATTATCCTCTTGGAGTTTTTACTCCGTTTGTAGATCTTTATGAAGTTTTAAGAGCAGATAAGAGCCTTGGAATTTCCGTAAAACAGGCTTTAAATGTAGCAATTAAAGTTGTTGATAAAGGACCTAAGGGGCCTGAAAACTTTTTAAAAGCCTATCGCTATGGACTTTCAAGAGAGGGACTTGATTTAAAGGCTAACTCAGCCTTGAAGTTTGCTCTTCGTATTACAGATCAATCCAATCGCACTAAGGAGCCTCCTCTTTATACTACAGAGGTTCAATAGATGATAAAAAATCAAGTGCACTTAATTTCAATGATATCTTTAATTTTACTAATGCCTCAAGTGTCTTTTAATGCGCCGGTGTCTCGTGTGCGCTTTGTGGATATGAGTATCGAGAGTGAGCCAGGAGCAAGTCAAAGTGAAGTCGAAATCACTCTTAAATCCTCAAGCAAAAAACGAAATTTTAAATTCAAAGGAGACCATTTTCGTTTTAAAACTCCACCCGGGCATTATACAATCCGGGTACGTTCGTATGACAAGCGGGGTATTGCAGGCCCTTGGGGTGAAGCTTCAGACTTAACTATTGGACCTAAAACAGTCAGTCTTAGTCCTGATGAGCAAAGCACTTCGATGATTGACCCCAAAACGGGCAAAGCTATTAAAAAAATTAAATGGCCAGCTGCCGAAGCGGCAAGTTCTTATAAAGTGATCATCACTAATCAAGAGGGTAAAGAAATCCAGACTCTCAAGACTCAAGAAACTGAAATTGAAGTGGAGCTAGGTATTGGGGAGTATAAATATACTGTTGTGGCAATCAGCAGTAATGGAATTGAGAGCGAGCCTAGCGAGAGCATTGCTTTTAATGTGCTTGAAGCTCCGGTGGACAAACCTATTGTGTCTTATGCGAAACTTAATTCAGATCGTGAAATTAGCTGGAAGAAGCCGGACACTGCTAAAAATGTACACTACAAATTAGAGCATAAATATATTCAAGGCGATGAATGGAATTTGGTGAGAGAAATGGACATGGATCAAGAAAGTGTTCTTTCATTTAAAGATTTGAAACCAGGCCAGTATCGTGTGAGTATTTGGTCTGTTTCTAATTTAGAGGCTACTTCTGAAGTAGAAGTAAAAGAGTTTTTCTTAAAGCCACTCGAACGTGATCTTGCTACTTTGCCAGAACTTGGGAAAGAGTGATTGAGTCTGAGCTTGAGAAGGATCCTGAGTTTGAGCCTGAGTAGGATCCTACTCCTGAGTCTGATCCTGTTATCCTGAAAAATATCTTGAGTTATAAAACTCTTTCCATCCAATGAACTTCAGGGTGATCTAAACGGGGGCCTAAATCCTTCCAACCCATTTTTTCATAAAATCGAATGGCTTGCAGGTTTGTGGGGCTGACGCTTAGCCTTGATTTAATTAAATGTAACATGATGACGGAGTTAGAAAATTTGAACGTAGGGACAATCAAATAGAGCAGTAATAAGTTTCAGGTAAAGAATAAAAAATATATTGACACCTTTTCTCGCTCTTTAAAATCCGTTGTATTGAATCAAAATCAATAAAAATAAATTTCTCGAACTTCAGTGTATAATCGCTTTATATAACCCCCAGTGCGTTTGTTTAAACGCAAATTACAAATACCCTTGGCGAGGCATAAAAAAACTCCTAAAAATCTCATGCTATAAGAATTCAACTTTTAAGTGATTAGCTAAAAGATAAGTTTTTTAAATTTCAAATATAAAAGGAGATTGCATGAGCTATCCAGAGAGCTTTATAAAAATTCAACACCTTTCTAATGAACAGTTGGAGCGACAGTTAATTTATTTTGCGAAGCAAGAGCGAAAATTACTTCATGTAATTTTAGAGCACATCAAAGAAGTGGACCGTAGAAAACTTTATTTACAAAAAGCGAGATCTAGTTTGTTTGAATATTTGGTTAAAGATTTTAACTCAAGAGTTAGATCTTTCTTTAAAGAAGCCAGAGTGGAAGCAAATCCAAAAAGATGAATCTGTGCATTTGCAAATCACTCTCACAAAAGAGCAATACAATAAGCTGCTGCAGTGTAAAGATTTGTCGGCACATATTTTAATACAGAATCTGAAAACTCATGAGCTTTCAAATGTAATAGAGGTTTTGTGCGATCAATTTATAAAATCTAAAAGTTCAACTAGCTGCAAAACTCAAGCAACAAAAGAAGATACTAAAAATGGAATAGACACAATTAGTGCTGAAAATGCGAGGAAGATTATTAAAACTAAAAATGAGATAAAGACTGCTGGTTCTAAAAATGAAGTAAGGGGTACTGCCGCTTCGGCAACTAATTGCGTTAATGAAAATCTGACTCTAAAAACTAGAAAAGAAATTTTAAATAAATATTCAAGTTGTCAGTACAAAGATTCAAAAACCGGGCAATCTTGTGCAAGTCGATTTGCTTTAGAGGTAGATCATAAAGTTCCTAGATGGGCGGGCGGAGATAACCATCCAGATAACCTGACTGTTTTATGTTCTGGTCATAATAAGTGGAAATACAAACGGCAAGCACAGGTAGAATTACTATAAATGGCAATCCCAACTTGCGCGCAAGTCGGGATTTAGAAGTAATAGCTTACTTCTGCCACAACTCATCTTTGCAGCCCTCAAGATGATTGGCGAATCTGGCACAGACAAATAAATAATCACTCAAACGATTTATATAAATAATAAACTCAGGTGCTATTTTTTGCTCCAAGTTCAAAGCACTTATTATTCTCTCAGCACGCCTGCAAACGGTGCGGGCAATATGTAACTGACTGGCAACTTTATGGCTACCGGGAAGAATAAAATTTTTAAGTTCGCTGAGTTGAGCGGTCATTTGATCTATGTTGGTTTCAAGAGTTTGAATGTGTTTTGGATCAAATAAAGGCAAATGTTTTTTAAAGCCTTCATCTTCGCAAGCTAAGTGACTGCCCACAACAAAGAGCTGGTTTTGAATCTCTCTAAAGGCCAAGTCAAAAGAGGAGGATTGTTTTTGTGTTAATTCTGAGCGAATCAGGCCAAGCCATGAATTAAGTTCGTCAACTGTGCCATAAGCTTCAAGACGAAGATCAGACTTTGGAACTTCTGTGCCGCCAAGCAGCTTTGTTTGACCTAGGTCACCTGTTTTAGTGTAGATTTTCATATAAGACCTCTAACCTCACTTTAGGGAAAGAAGCTCAAGATGTCAAAAGTGCCTCTATTTATTAGTATCCCCCATTCTGGTGAGAAAATTCCAGCTCAAACGCCGTGGCTGAATGATTTGCCTGAAGAAGTTCTTATGTGTGATGTAGATCGTTATGTTGATCTGCTTTATGAGCCAAGCTTAAAGCTATTAAAAATTCCCTATGTAAAAACCGAGTGGCATCGTTTTGCAGTAGATTTAAATCGAACTCCAGAAGACATTGACCAAGATTCTGTTGTGGGAGCTCGTTTGCCATCAGGAACTCACCCGCGAGGATTCCATTGGTCCATCACGACTAAGTTGCAAAAAATTTTACCCAAACCAATAACCCAACAAGCACACAAAGAACTCACTGAGCTTATTTATGTCCCTTTTCATGACGAAGTAAGAGCTCATTACGAGGCCTATAAAACATTGGGGTATAAAAAGATTTATCATATCGATGCCCACAGCATGCCATCTTTGGGAACGTCACAACATCGTGACCCGGGAGAGAAGCGTGCTGATATTGTGGTCAGTGATGTGAAGGGGACAAGTTGTTCTTCAGAGTTTAAAGATCTTGTTATTAAAGCTTATGAACAGGCTGGTTTTGGTGTTGCTTATAATTGGCCCTATTATGGGGGGCGAGTGACAGAACAATATGGGCATCCGGAGCTTGGTCAAAATGCCATTCAAGTGGAGTTAAATCGCTCTTTATACATGGACGAAAAAACTAAAAAACTAGATCAAGCAAAAAGTGTTCTGGTTAAACCAAAACTTTTAAATGCTTTAAGTTTTATCTTAAAAAAACTTTCTTAAAGATCCCGCGCATTAAACTCCTTCTTCTGTTAGAAAAAGTCTCAAACATGCTGTTATGAAGGCAAGTCGTCTTTGACTTGCGTTATTTTACTCTCTCCCACTTAAAAAAACGAGTTCGCTTATGAGCATTGCGTATCCGTATCGCGCCATAAAAATGGTGCGATACGAAGACGCGACGCACCCATAAGCGCTTGTTCGAGTCTTTTTCAAGTGGGAGAGAGTAAAATAACGCAAGTCAGATACGCCTTGCTCATAACAGAACTCGCTTTTTCAAACAGAAGAAGGAGTTTAATGTGGGATCTTATAAAAGTTTCTGCTAAGCTCGCAAAACTTATGCGCAACTTGGTTTATGCATTCTATAAAAAAATAACATCGTGGCCGGTTGCCTTATCTGTTTTTATTTTGCTTTCACTTAGTTTTTTATGTTTGTTGATAGTTACGCGATCAGCAGTTCTGATGAATCAAGTTATAGGTTCGCCATTTTTATTAAAGTTTTTTACCACTCTATATGCTAATGCCTGGTTAAGTCTTTTATATTTAATGTCGATCATTTATTTGCTGCAGGCCTATTTTCAAAAGTTTCCTGATAAGGCTAAAAAAATTAAAAAATATATAAAGCCTTTGGCTTCACTAAAGTTGGCCGTAGTGTTGCTTTTAGGTATTGCTCTAATTACAGCTATTGGAACAATCATTGAATCTAAATACAATGCTGAAGCTGCACGTAAATTGGTTTATCACACTTTTTGGATGTTTACGGTTTTGGGAGTTTTAATTGTCAATTTAACAGCTGTGATGATAGATCGATTGCCATGGAAAACGCATCAACTTGGCTTTGTTATGGCTCATATTGGTATTATTTTAATGTTATTTGGTGCTTATGAGACCATGCAAAAAGGAGTGGATGGCTCACTTGCAATTAATATTGGTGAGAGCAATCGCAATGTGGTTTTGCCAGATACAGAAGTCATTTTACATAGCTCTTTTGATGGAGATCGTTACAGTAAAATTTTTCAACAAGACGTTGATTTCTTCTCGAAAAGTCCAAAAGAGAAGCCC
>CAYMKD010000009.1:5493-18788 GCA_964390435.1 uncultured Pseudobdellovibrionaceae bacterium
AGAATTATCTCTAGTGATCAAACACGAGATGGTGCTGCTATTGAGTTTCAACTTAGTGGAAGAATGGCGAATACCACGCAGTGGTTAAAGCAAAGACGAGCTACCGAAGTGGTTAGTTATGCTTTAGGGCCGGCTAAAATTACATTATCAGATCGTTCGCCTGAAGTAAGGCCTACCGAAAATGAGCTCTACTTTATTGTGAACCCTAAAGAGTCCAATAAAATTAATTATGAAGTTTATTATAAAGACACCTCTAAAAAAACTTATAAAGGACAAATCAAAGAAGGTGAGAGTTTTAAAGTAGGTTGGGCCGACTTTGAGCTTAAAGTATTGCGTTTTTATCCACATTCGAGCACGCAGTGGGATTTTAAAGAGCTTGAAAAACCAACACCGCTAAGTACTTCTGCTGCTAAGGTGGCATTTCAAGATCAAGAGTATTGGTTACAACTTAATGATGTGCTCAAACTCTTTACCAATGATGCTGTTTACATTTTAACATATGGAAATAAGCGCTTAGATATAGGCTTTGATTTAAAACTAGATCATTTTGAAGTGGGCAGGTACCAAGGCACTATGCGTGCAGCAGCTTATGAAAGTCATGTGGATGTGCCTGAATTAGGCGCCGTTGTGATCTCTATGAATGAGCCACTTAAGCATATGGGTTACACATTTTATCAAGCCAGCTTTCAAGAAAACGAGCAAGGGCAACCCGTTGCTTCTGTTTTATCTGTAAATGATGATCCGGGGCGAATGGCCAAATACTTAGGCTGTCTCATAATTGTTTTGGGCATCATAATGATGTTTTATTTCAAGCAAGGACAGAATTTTATGGGAGGATTTGGGTCTAATAAAAAGACTTGAAAAAATGCTTATGAAAAAAGTGATATTTTTAGTTTTGTTCTATCTCATGCCCGCGATGTCTTTGGCTTCTCCTACCGAGCCTCTAAAGTATTTGCCTGTGCAAGATGCTGGTCGAGTTAAACCATATGACACATTTGCCCGCGAAATGTTGCAGATGATTTATGGCCGGCAAACTTATGAAAAACGCCCTGCTTTTGAAATTGTATTTACCTGGCTTTTACAGCCAACGGCTTGGCAAGATAAAAAAATTATTGAAATTAGATATAATGATTTAAAAAAAGCACTTAAGTTCGATCTTGGTGAGAAGCATTTTAGTTTGGAGCAGATTTTAAATAATGAGCGTCTCCCGATGGTCATGCAAGAGCTGCAAGCTAAAAGAGAGACAAAGGAGAAGTTAAATCCATACTTTCAAGCTGTGCAAAGGCTTGAGAATCAGATTTTTTTAATGCGTGAAATTGCCTCAGGGCATTTACTAAAAGTTTGGCCACCGCAAGAGGGCGATGCCTGGGTGAGCGTTGCCGATTTAAAAGCTGAGCAGCAAGAAACCTTTTTAGATTTAACAAAAAGCTTTATATCTTCTTTGGCTCTTTATAATGAGCCTGATGCAAGTAAAGAGCAATTGCTGGGTCAAGAAAAAGAACTTAAGCAAACGCTTGAAAGCTTTACTACCGCGGCTAGAGAGTTTAATCCCAAGCTTTACCCCACAGATCAAGCCATGTTTGTTGAGGTTCACTTTAACAGCCTTCATCCCTTTCAAAAGGCTTGGATTTTATATTTAAGCTCAGCCATTTTAATTTTGCTTGGCTGGGTTTATGCAAGAAATTATTTTTTTAAAGCAGCCTGGGGTTTAAGCCTTTTAGGCTTTGGGTTTCATATTTATGGTTTTGCAATTCGATGTTTTTTAATGGGGCGCCCACCAGTTTCTAATATGTACGAGTCAGTTGTGTGGGTGGCTTTTGGAGTTATGCTTTTTGCGATGATTATTGAGCTGAGCTACAAGTTTCGCTATGTTTTATTAGCTGGAAATTTGGTTGGGGCTCTTTGTCTTATTATTGCCGACTCGGCCTCTGCAGTTCTTGATTCAAGCCTTCAGCCCTTAGAGCCTGTTTTGCGCAGTAACTTTTGGCTTCTTATTCATGTACTCACTATTACTATTAGTTATTCGGCCTTCTTCTTGGCTTTTGGTTTAGGAGATATGGGTCTTTTTTATTACCTGCGTGGAGAGAATAAGAATAAGGACAAAATTAAGGCTATTGCCGCAGGCATTTACCGCTGCATACAAATAGGTGTCGTATTTTTAGCGGCGGGAACCATTTTAGGTGGAATTTGGGCTGATTATTCTTGGGGAAGATTTTGGGGTTGGGATCCAAAGGAGACTTGGGCTCTTATAGCTCTGCTGGGATATTTGGCGGTGCTGCATGGGCGCTTAGGTGGCTGGCTAAAACAGTTTGGTTTAATTGCGGCAAGCATTGTGGCCTTTTCTTTAGTTATCATGGCTTGGTATGGGGTTAATTTTGTTTTAGGTGCAGGTCTTCATTCCTATGGCTTTGGCGCTGGAGGGGTTGAATACGTGGCTGCCTTCGTGGGCATTCATCTATTATATGTTGTCTTTGCGATGACTGTTTATCGCGGCCGCAAAACTTAATACCTTTCATTGATTGTTTTTGTGTGACAACGCTGCGCGCAGCTGGTGTCAAAATGCAGTCAGCTTGAGGGAGGCATGTAATAGTTTCATTTTTGCTGCTAATTATCAAAAGTCAAATTTTCGCAATAGCTTAAAAGACTTTGATTGCACTGAAAAATTAACTATTTATAGAAATAAGTTCAAACTTTAGGGGAACCTAAGCTGGCCAACCATTTGCAATATTGATGAATGGGAAAGAAGTGGGGTTCGTATGGCTCTATCTACTGTTAAAAAAACTCTTCATAAAAAGTTAATTTTATTGGTATTGGCTTTGGCCACAACCATAGCCCCCCAGGCATTTGCAACTCAACCTTTATCCAAAGGGGCTGATATTGTTATTAGTACGCTTCCAATGGAAATGCAGTTTGATCTTTATGAAGGGATCATGAGCGAGCCTCAGAGCTGGTGGGATTTAGGTTTAAGCGAAAAAGAATTTAATAAAATTAAAGATCTTTTGCATATTATTGAGGCAAGAATTCTCGTTTTACGGCAAGAGTCTAAGGTTGCCTCTGCACAGAGTTATCAAATATCTCTAGATAGCGATCAAACTATTGTTCAGGCTTGGGAGCAAGTGGCTCGTATAATTGCTCCATATGTAATTACTGAGTCCATGCTTGAATCAGCTGTGCGTGGTATTTTGATCGAGCTTCTAAATTTTGGTGGGTCAGCGCCATCAAATGAAATTGATGAAGATTCTAATATAGGCACGGCGGGTATTCGCGGTTAAGTTTAATTAGTAAATAAAAAATCCTAAAATAAAAAAGCAAATCAATAAATGAAACATAATATGCTTGTACCTAAGCGTCATGTTTCTCAAAGAGTTTTCAAAAAGAAGATTGTCTTTTTAAAACTTTGCGGTCATTAATTATGTAAAGCACTTATGAATTTTCAACTTTAAGGAAGCTTACGAGGTATGCACTCTTCTTTGAATTCAGCATGGCGATACATCTTTGTTCTGGCGCTTTTAATAATTTCTTCACAAATTATTTCTTGCAAATTTCAACCAGGCATTGGCTATAACAAAGGTTACTCTCCTGAGCAGCCCATTCCGTTTGACCACTCACTGCATGTAACAACTTATCAGGTGCAATGTCAGTATTGCCACAATCAAGTTGAACGATCAAAGCACTCAAATGTTCCAGCCCTTTCAACTTGTATGAACTGTCATAACCAAGTGAAGACAGGAAGTCCTTATATTACAAAAATTCGCGAAGCCTATGAGAAAGGCGAATCTATCGAGTGGGTGAGAGTTCACATGTTGCCAGATCATGCTCACTTTAATCACTCAGCACACGTTGCTAAAGGTGTGAACTGTCAAACTTGTCATGGTCCAATTGAAACTATGCAAAAGGTGTATCAGTACTCAGACTTATCTATGGGCTGGTGTATTAACTGCCATCGTGAGCCTCAGTACAAGGCACCTCTAAATTGCACGACTTGTCACCACTAAAGGGTAAAAAGAATAATGGCTGAGCAGTACGACAACTTAGAGTCCGATCAAGGGCAAAATATTAATGGCAAAAATGACCATAAACAAAGTCATGAGCACGACCACGAACATGTGGCTGAAGTTCATGATCCTAAGTCTGCTAATGGACGTGATCCTCGTTATTGGCAAAGTCTCGAAGAGTGGAGTCAAGATCCAGAGTTTTTTAAAAAAATTGAAGGTGAATTTCAATCCTCGCCATTGAGAGAGAGTGATGGGGAAGATGGTTGGGCAAGACGTGAGTTTTTGAAACTCATGGGTGCAAGTATCGCCATGTCTGCAGCTGCGGGTTGTGTAAGACGTCCAATTCAAAAAATTGTTCCCTACTCAAAACAACCTGAGCAAATCACTTTGGGTGTTCCTAATTATTACACATCTACTTGGTTTGATGGCTCCGAGGGCTTTGGTTTAGTAGTAAAGTCTTTTGAAGGACGCCCAATTAAAGTAGAAGGCAATCCAGAACATCCTGTGAATCTTGGTGGTTTAAATGCAAGAGCTCAGGCTCACATTATTAACTTATATGATCCTGATCGTCTTAAAGGGCCCAAAAGACTTTTGCAAAACAAAGATCGAACAAAACATGAGCTTATCGATGTTAAGTGGGATGAGTCTGACGCTAAGATATCGGCTCAACTAAAAAAAGGCGGCGTAGCTGTACTCACTGGTGCAATCAGCTCTCCTTCTACTAAACAGTTAATTAATGATTTTACGCAAACATTCAAAGCAGACCACATAGTTTGGGAGGCTTTTGCCCACGAAGAAGTTCGTGAAGGGCAAAAACTTTCTTATGGTGATGCTGTTGTTCCTGAGTATCGCTTTGACCTTGCGAATATGATTGTGAGCATTGATGCAGATTTTCTGGGCACTTGGTTAACTCCAACGCAATTTAGCAGGCAGTATTCTAAAGGTAGAAAGCCTGGAGAGGGCATGAGCCGTATGGTGGCTTTTGACTCTCAGTACTCTCTTACAGGTGCCAATGCGGATGTGCGAGTTCGAATAAAGCCTTCACAACAGGTATGGGTTGCTGGTGGGCTTCTTCATGAGATCATCGTTAAAATGGGTAAGTCATCTTATGCTTCTGATAGTAAAATGCGTGCAGCCCTCTCTCCTTTTGAAGGAGCCGCCGGTAAATTAGGTATAGATGCTGAATTATTTAGTCGCATTGCTCATGATCTATATGAAAACAAAGGTAAGTCATTAGTTGTTGCTGGTGGCCTTCAAACATTGACTGCGCACTCTAAATCACTTCAGGTAGCAGTGAATCTCTTAAATCATATTTTAGAGAATGATGGTAAAACAATTCAAGCAGGGGCTTCGGCTGGTAACTTAATTGCTTCACATCGGGCTATTAAAAGCTTGATTGAAGATATGAAAAATAAAAAAGTTAAAACTCTCATTATTAACGGTGTGAATCCAGCTTATGTGCTTCCTGAAGAAAGTGGTTTTATTCAGGCTCTAAAAAATGTTGAGATGATTATTTCTACAAATGATCGCATTGATGAAACATCTAAATTTGCTGACTACGTCTTGCCTGATAGTCACGCTATGGAAGCATGGAGTGATGCTGAGTTTATTCGTGGCGTTTATGCAATTCAACAGCCGACAATCAGACCTCTGCATGATACGCGTTCCTTTCAGTTTCAATTAATGACGTGGGCTTACACAGCTAATATGGGGCCAGCTAGGCTTAAAGATACAGAAAGCTTCTATGACTATTTACGTAGTTACTGGCGCGAACAAATGTATAGCCGCAACTCTAAAGGTCGTGATTTTGAAACCTTTTGGTATGATTGCTTAGAGAAAGGTGTCCTGGACACTCGAAGTGGCGATTCTTCTCGAGCTAGAAGTTTTAAGATGGAAGCGCTTTCAGAGCTTAAGCCAACACAATTAAATGATGGTTATGAGTTAGTTCTTTACCCAAGCATTCAGCTTGGTGATGGAAACTTTGCAAACATCTCTTGGTTGCAGGAACTCCCAGATCCAATTAGTAAAATATGTTGGGATAATTATTTATGTGTATCTTTAGCAACTGCTGAAAAAGAAAAACTAAAAATGGGCAGTGTTGTAAAGCTTGAAGTTGATGGCAAAACAATGAATTTACCAGTTCATGTGCAACCAGGTCTTCATGATGGCACTCTTGCTATAGCTATTGGTTATGGCCGAACTGCTGCTGGCAAAGTTGGCAACAAAGTTGGTTTTAATACCTATGCTTTAGCTAATTGGCAGGGTAAAGAGCCTATCTTTTCTGGGCAGACTGCTACAATAACAAAATTAGCTAAAAATTATGAGCTTGCCCAAACTCAAACTCATCACTCTTTAGAGGGGCGAGCCATTATTATTGAGGCCACTCTTAAGGATTATCTTAAAGATAAATCGGCTGGAATTCATAAGCACCATATATGGACTATTTTTCCTGGCCATGAGTACAACAGTTACAAATGGGCTATGTCTGTTGATTTAAACAGTTGTACGGGCTGCAGTGCCTGCGTCGTTGCTTGTCAGTCAGAAAATAATATTTCTACGGTGGGCAAGAAGTATGTAATGAAGGGGCGTGAGATGCACTGGATACGCATTGACCGCTATTACCAAGGTGCTGCTGATGAAGCAGAAGCTTTATTTCAACCAATGATGTGTCAGCACTGTGACAATGCTCCTTGCGAATCAGTTTGTCCGGTACTAGCTACAGTCCATAGTGATGAAGGCCTAAACGAAATGGTTTATAATCGTTGCGTGGGAACTCGTTACTGTTCAAACAACTGTCCTTATAAAGTAAGACGTTTTAACTGGTTTAGCTTTAACCATGATATGGAAACACCATTGAATATGGCGCTTAATCCAGAAGTCACTGTTCGTATAAGAGGGGTGATGGAGAAGTGCACATTCTGTGTACAACGCATTAAAGATAAAAAGAACGAAGCAAAACTTGAAAAGCGTGCACTTAAAGATGGTGAAATTAAAACAGCTTGTGAACAAAGCTGCCCAACAAGTGCTCTTGTGTTTGGTGATATGAATAATCCTGAAAGCCGAGTGGCAAAGATTTTTAAAGAAGAGCAAAGGGCTTATAAAGTTCTTGAAGAGTTTAATGCGGCACCAAGTGTTCGTTATTTAACTAAAATTAGAAACAACGGAAAAGAGGGTGCTCACTCCCACGAACAGGAGAAAGGTGCACACTCATGATAGAGCGCAATCAACTTGTACTTGGTAATAAGTCACTTAAAGATATTTCAGACGATATATGCGCTCCAGTTGAGAGAATGCCTTCTAAGCAATGGCTTGGATTGTTTCTTGGCGCCAAGGCACTTTTTGTATTTTATCTAGTAATTATCGGAACGATTCTCTGCAATGGTATGGGACTTCTTGGTGTTAACCACCCTATCGGCTGGGGAACGATGATTGTCACCTTCGTATTTTGGATTGGTATCGGTCATGCTGGAACTCTCATTTCTGCCATTTTATTTTTATTTAGACAGAAGTGGCGTACTTCAGTGGCCCGGACAGCGGAGGCGATGACGGTTTTTGCTGTTATGACAGCCGGGATTTTCCCCCTTATTCACACAGGTCGTCCGTGGTTGGATTTTTGGTTGCTACCTTATCCAAATCAAAGAGGGCCTCTATGGACAAACTTTAGATCACCTTTGTTATGGGACGTATTTGCAGTTTCCACTTATATGACTGTGTCTGTTGTGTTTTGGTATATTGGAATGGTACCAGATTTTGCAACAATACGAGATCGTGCAAAAAATGCTATTCGACGAAATATTTATGGTGCTTTGTCTTTAGGTTGGCGTGGATCTGCGCGTGACTGGGGACACTATGAAATGCTTTATTTATTACTAGCAGGTCTATCTGCTCCTCTTGTCTTATCGGTTCATACAATTGTATCATTTGACTTTGCTGTTTCTAATTTACCAGGCTGGCATACCACGATCTTTCCTCCATACTTCGTAGCTGGAGCTATCTTCTCTGGCTTTGGAATGGTGATCACATTAATGACTCTTGTGCGTATTGGATTTCCAGAATTTAAAAATTACATCACCATTGATCACATGGAGGTCATGAATAAAATTATCATGACCACAGGCTTAATGGTTGGATATGCCTATGCTTCTGAGTTTTTTGTTGCGTGGTATTCTGGTAATCCTTATGAAAGATATGCTTTTATCAATCGAGCTTTAGGTCCTTATGCTTGGTCTTATTGGATTATGGTTAGTTGTAACGTTTTAATTCCACAACTTTTTTGGTTCAAGTGGGCAAGGCGCTCAATTCCTATAATGTTTGTAGTCTCAATATTTGTAAATATTGGTATGTGGTTTGAGCGCTTTGTGATCACAGTAACCTCTTTACACAGAGACTTTCTCCCTTCATCTTGGGGAATGTATGAATGGTCCTTCTTTGATACAGGACTGATCATTGGAAGTTTTGGAATGTTTTTAACATTATTTTTACTTTACCTAAGAATTTTCCCGGCAGTTTCTATTGCTGAGATTAAACCGGTTTTAAATGTTGGACGTAAAGATCATCATGGAGGTCACCATGGCTAAGGGTGGCATTGCTGGTATATGGCTTGATGAAGCTGGAGTGCTTAAAGCAGCAAAAAAAACTCGAGATATGGGTTTTAAGAAGTTTGATGCCATAACTCCTTATCCTGTTCATGGTATGGAAGAAGCTTGTGGACTTAAGCGCTCTTTTATTCCTTATGTTGCTTTTGTAGCAGGTTTAATAGGTTGTTCTTTTGGGATGTTTGCTCAGTATTGGACAAGTGCAGTTAACTGGCCCATTAATGTTGCAGGAAAGCCATTTTTCTCTGCCCCGGCATTTATTCCAATCACTTTTGAAATGACAATTCTTTTTGCAGCACTTTCTTCTGTTTCTGTTTTATTGATCGTTGCAAAGCTTCCCAAAGTAGATCCGCCAATTATAGATAAAGATCTTACTTGTCATAAGTTTGCCATCTATATTCCTGTGGATGATGTTGGCTATGATGTGGCAAAAATTGAACAAATGTTTCGTGACCATGGTGCTCATGAAATCAAAAAAGTGATGGAGTACTGATGAAACAATCTGCCTTGTTTTTAGCAGTGACAGCTTTTTTAATTGGTTGTAGCGATAAAAATAAACCAAATGTTGAACTCATTCAAGACTTCATGGAGTCTCCAACTCTTAAGTCTCAAGAATATGATAAGAACTCTCCTGACCATAGAGCTATGAGAGTTCCTCCTGAGGGAACTCATGCTATTGGTCATCATCGCTATAAATTTAAAGGGGACCCTGTTGCTGCTGAGAATGGCAATATCAATCCCTATGCTGGAAAAATGACAGAAGAAATTTTAATGCAAGGAATAAAAAACTATGAAACCCACTGCATGGTTTGTCATGGAGTGAAAGGTTTGGGGGATGGCCCAGTTGCACCAAAAATGAATCTTAAACCGCCATCTTTGGTGAGTGATAAAATTAAAAATTGGAAAGATGGGCGTATTTACGCAGTAATTTATGAAGGTCAGGGGCTTATGGGGTCTTATGCTTCTCATATTCCAACTCCCGAAGGGCGTTGGGCTGTCGTAAACTATATAAGACATTTACAAAAAGAAGCGTCGGGCAAGTAACGAGGTATAAAATGGCACACGCAGCACAATCACTGCATATTGAAAAGTTTAAAGCATCTAGCAAAATTAAAAATTTATCCTATGCTTTTATTGCCATTGGGGTGGCAACTTTTGCATTTGCTCTAAGTAAGAATCAAGAGCGAGCATGGGCTAGTTATTTAACAGCTTTCTTCTTTTTTGCGACACTGGGTATTGGTGGATTATTTTTTGTGGCCATAAACAATGTAGCCAAAGCAGGGTGGAGCGTTACGATTCGCCGTATGTCAGAGAGTATGACTTCATTTATTCCAGGTATTATTGTTGGCTCACTTATTTTAATTCTTGGTCTTAAACATCTTTATCCATGGGCAGATGCCGAGCGGGTTGCTGCAGATCCCTTATTGCTTGGTAAAGCAGCTTATTTAAATACGGGATTTTTAATTGCAAGACTTCTCATTTTTGGTGTGGGCTCTTTTTTCTTTGCCAAAAAAATTGTTGGTAGCTCTATAAAGCAAGATCAAACAGGTGATGAAGAAATCACTCATAAAAATGTAGGCCGCTCTATAGGCTTTCTACTTTTCTTTGCAATAAGCTTCTCACTTTTTAGCGTCGATTTGCTTATGTCATTGATGCCTTATTGGTACAGCACAATTTTTGGTGTTTATACTTTTTCAGGTCTATTCCAATCAACTATGGCAGCCATGATCTTAATTACTTATTGGGTAAAAAATCAGGGTTTTGTAAAAGGCTACATTAATGAAGAGCATATTCATGATATGGCCAAGTACATGAAAGCCTTCACTGTATTTTGGGCTTACATTGCATTTAGTCAGTTTATGTTAATTTGGTACGCCAATATTCCAGAAGAGACAGAGTACTATTTGTTACGTGCTCAGGGTGGCTGGATGGGGATCACTGTCGCTCTTTTAATTTTTAGATTTGTTGTGCCTTTTATTGCTCTTCTTCCCCGTTGGGCAAAGAGAACAGAGAGTCATTTAAAAGCAGTTTGTATCCTTATTTTGTTTATGCAGTATCTAGACATATACTGGATTGTTTATCCTAACTTTAACGATAACAATGTGGTTTTCTCATTTACTGAGGTTGGGGTTTTCTTAGGTTTTGCAGGAGCCTTTATGGTTTTACTTTGCAACTTTCTAAGTAAAAATAGCTTAGTAGCGATTAAAGACCCTCGACTTGATGAAGCTCTTAGCCATCACGTAACTTACTAAAAAGAAATTATTCTTTACCAGTTATTCCTACATATAAATTTTTTGATACTGTCATTGAACACAATGATAATCTCTGTGTGGCTTATAGCTGTTAGAGATAGTTAAATGGAGCAGTTATTTTAGGCCAGACTAAAGTGGAGAGGGAGTTAAGTTTTCTTTTTTTCTTATAAACTAATTTAGTAATTCACATGTGGTGTCGATTTAATCATTAAATCTTTTCAGGTGGGTTTTTAGTGGATTTAAAAAAGGATAAGTTAATTCTTACTTTTGATAAAAATAAGATATCAGCTAATTTCTCTGTACTAGATGATATACTTTGCGAAGCAGTGGCAAGTTTTATAAATACTTGGCCTTCAGTGCTTTCAGCCATTGAATTATCAATTAAGAATAAAGACTCCAAAAGCCTTATACATGAAGCTCACACTCTTAAAGGTATGGTATCAAGTTTTTATGCTGAAAAAGCGCGCCTGCTGGCCTATGAGCTTGAAAAAATGGGACGGCAAAGTGATTTTAGCATGGCTCAGGGGGCTTTTTTAGACCTAGATAGTGAGATAAAGCAACTTAGCGAAAGCCTTCAGATCTATGTAGAAAAAAGAATTAGCAGATAATCCAGTGCGTTATCAGCTGTTCTGCCTTGCAGAATCTTAGTTTGACGAGGCCGCTAAGACAGATTAAGAATTATAGTTAATGCCGATTCTTTCAAGTCTAAAAAACTTAGTCACTACTACAATTACAAAATCATAATGTCGGACGTTCGTATTTATTTGCCCGACAATTCAGTCAAAACTTTTGATCACGAGCCTACAGCTCTTGAGGTGGCACAGAGTATTGGTCAGGGGCTTGCGAAGGCAACCATTGGTGCAAAAATAAATGGCGAAAAAGAAATTATTGATTTCCGTTTGCCCCTTAAAGATCAAACAAAGCTTGAAATCATTACGACGAAAAGTCCTGAGGCCACAGAAGTCATTAGGCATTCAGCGGCCCATGTTATGGCTCAAGCGGTTCAGGAAGTTTGGCCTGATGTAAAGGTCACAATTGGGCCAGTGATTGAAAATGGATTTTATTATGACTTTGATTCTCCTAGAGCCTTTACGGAAGAGGATTTAGCAAAAATAGAAACTAAAATGCAGGAGATTATTAATCGTAATTTACCCATCGTAAAACAAGATTGGGATTCTGCAAAAGCCATCGATACCTTTAAAAAAATGGGTGAGAAGTACAAAGTTGAGATTATTGAAGATCTTAATGGACCTTCAGTCAGCGTGTATTATCAAGGAGACTGGTTTGATCTTTGCCGTGGCCCCCACGTACAAAGCACGGGGCAAATCAAAGCATTTAAACTTCTCTCAGTAGCAGGAAGTTATTGGCGTGGAGATGAAAAGCGTGAGCACTTACAAAGAATTTATGCCACAGCCTTTGCAGACAAAAAAGAGTTGGATCAATACTTACATCAACAAGAAGAGGCAAAAAAACGTGATCATAGACGCCTTGGCAAAGATTTAGGCTTATTTCACTTTCATCCGCTATCTCCTGGTTCGCCTTTTTTCACAGGCAAAGGTTCGATCATATACAATGAACTACAAAGTTTTATTCGTGAGCTTTATCGCGAATACAACTATCAAGAGGTGATCACTCCGCAGATCTATGATGTGGATCTATATCATCGTTCTGGTCACTATGAAAATTACCGTGAAAATATGTATTTTACTAAGGTAGATGAGCGGGATTTTTCTATGAAGCCTATGAACTGCCCTGGCCATTGTCTGCTTTACGCAGCTGATAAGTATTCTTACCGAGATCTGCCTTTGAGAATGGCTGACTTTGGTAGACTTCATCGTTATGAGCGAAGTGGTGTGATGCATGGACTCACTCGAGTGAGAACTTTTTGCCAAGATGATGCTCATATTTTTTGCACCCTAGAGCAATTGCAGTCTGAGATTGAGGGCTTCATAAAACTTTTAAACCGAGTGTATAAAACTTTAGGAATGGATGAGTATAAAATTTATCTCTCCACTCGTCCCGAAAAACGCATGGGATCGGATGAGGTGTGGGATAAGGCTGAGGGAGCTCTAAAAAAAGCTCTAGAGAGTTTAAATCTTCCCTATACGATCAATGCGGGTGACGGGGCTTTTTACGGACCTAAATTAGATATTATGTTTGTTGATGCAATTAAACGCCCTTGGCAATTGGGAACTCTTCAGTGTGATTTTAATATGCCTGAGAGCTTTGCTTTAAAATATACAGGTGTTGATAATCAAGAGCATAGGCCTGTGATGCTTCATCGAGCTATTTTAGGCTCTTTAGAGCGTTTTATTGGCGTGTATTTAGAGCATTGTACAGGGCATTTGCCGACATGGCTTTCGCCCACTCAAGTGCAAATTCTTAATGTAACTGATCGAGTGAGTGATTTTTGCATTGAGCTGCAATCTCATTTGCAGGCTTTAGGGGTGCGA
>CAYMKD010000010.1:0-17771 GCA_964390435.1 uncultured Pseudobdellovibrionaceae bacterium
CTGATGACCTTTGACTGTGGTTTTAAATCCATAGGAGTCGAGTATACGTGGCGTGCGCGTGCTTATGGAAAATCTCAAAATAGTTGGTTGCACTTGTTTGAGCAAGGATTAAATGGAATTACTGCTTTTAGTGGTGCACCAGTAAGACTTGCTTTAATTTCTGGCTTCTTACTTTCAGGACTAAGTTTACTATACGCTATTGGTATTTTAATTTTGACTATAATGGGTAAGGCGGGAACTCAAGTGGGTATACCCACTATTATTATTGCACTTTTCTTTTTTGGCGGCGTGCAATTATTTTTTTTAGGTGTACTTGGTGAGTATATTCTGGCTATTTATAATCAAGTCAGGCGTAGACCTCTTGTTGTTGAACGTGAGCGTGTGAATTTTTAATTAGTCTGCTTTACAAACCTTATATGAATATGCTCTAAACATAGTCTATGAAAAAAGCTTTTATTACAGGTGCGGCTGGCTTTATTGGCAGTCATTTGGCAGAAAATTTAGTCAAAAAAAATATTGAAGTGGTCGGTTGGGATAACTTTTCAACGGGCCAGAGAGAGTTTATTAAAAATCTCTCAAAAAATGAAAAATTTAAGCTCATTGAAGGCGATAATCTTGATCAAGAAAGCCTCACAAAAGCGATGCAAGGCTGTGATTATGTATTCCATCTGGCAGCTAATGCCGATGTTAGATTTGGCCTTAATCACCCACGTAGAGATCTTGAGCAAAACACCATAGCAACCTACAATGTCTTAGAAGCTATGCGCAGCAACCAGGTGCGTCACATTGCATTTTCCTCAACCGGCTCTGTATATGGTGAGGCTAAAGTTATTCCGACTCCTGAAGATGCTCCTTTCCCAATTCAAACCTCTTTATATGGGGCCTCTAAGGTGGCTGGAGAAAACTTAATTCAGGCCTATGCTGAAGGATTTAACTTCATAGGAACTATTTTTAGATTTGTTTCGATTCTAGGTGAACGTTATACCCATGGCCATGTATTTGATTTTTATAAGCAGCTTATGGACCACCCAGAAGAACTTAAAGTTTTGGGTGATGGCACTCAGAGAAAGTCCTACTTGTATGTAGGAGATTGTATTAATGCAATATTGCACACTACAAATCCGCAATTAAGAGAATCAAAAAACAAAATTGAAATATATAATTTGGGTGCTCCTAATTATTGTACAGTTAAAGACTCAATCGGTTGGATTTGTCAGAGTTTAAATTTAAAACCAAAGTTAAATTTTACTGGCGGTGAAAGAGGTTGGGTTGGAGATAATCCTTTTATATTTCTAGATACCACTAAAGTTCGCAGTACAGGTTGGCAGCCCGAACTTACAATTGAGCAGGGAATTAAAAAAACACTCGAATGGCTGCAAAATAATCATTGGATTTACGAACAAAGAAATTAATAGGATAATTAAAATGCTTAGATACGCGATTGTCGGTTGTGGTTTGATTGGCAAAAAACGAGCGGCTCACTTAAAATCAGAACAAGTCATTGCTTGTTATGATCCTGACTTAACAAAGGCTCAGTCGCTAGCTGGTTCATTAAAAAACTGTGAAGTTGCAAAAGATCTTGAAGAGCTTGTTTCTAATTCTAATATCGATGCGGTTATTATCGCAACTCCGAATCAATTTTTAGCTCCCACGGCAAAGAAAGTTATTTTAGCAAATAAACACGCACTCATTGAGAAACCAGGTTGTGTAAGTTTAAATGAACTTAAAGACCTCAATGAGGCTTCTAAGCAAAATCCAAAAGTAAAAATTCGCTTTGGTTATAATCATCGCTATCATCCCGCTTTTTTAAAAGCTTATGAATTATTTAAAGCTGGCAATATTGGTGAGCTTATGATGATTCGCGCCCGCTATGGCCATGGAGCGCGTGTAGGCTATAATAAAGAGTGGCGTGCTTTACCCCGTCTTTCCGGCGGCGGGGAGTTGATGGATCAAGGAGTTCACCTGATTGATCTTTCACAGATGTTTATGGGATCTTTTTCTCAAGTATGGGGTGATGCCAAAACTCTTTTTTGGGATATGGCTGTTGATGACAATGCTTTTATGCATTTAGAAACTCCTAAAAAACAAGTGGCCTGGTTACAGGTCAGCTGCAGTGAGTGGAAAAACCTATTCTCTTTTGAAATTTATGGCAAAACAGGCAAGCTTCACATTGAGGGGCTGGGCGGCAGTTATGGCTTAGAGAAACTCCATTATTACAAAATGCTGCCAGAGATGGGGCCTCCAGAAACAACCATTTTTGAATATCCAAGAGGGGATCAGTCTTGGTTAATAGAAATGCAAGAGTTCGAAAAAGACATCAGTGAAGATCGAACAGTAAAACCTGGTTTGCCTGAAGCTATTCATGCCATTGAAATAGTCGAAAAAATTTACCGTAAAAAAAATTACCCTTGGCTTGCTGAGTTGCCATGAATCTAGAAGAAGTTCCTATTGTTATACTTGCAGGTGGGTTAGCGACAAGACTCTACCCCATAACTGAAAAGGTTCCTAAGGCTCTTCTAGAGATAACTGGGATTCCTTTTGCAGACTATCAGTTAAAACTTCTAAAAAGAAATGGCTTTAAAAAAATCATTTACTCGGTAGCTTACTTAGGGGAGAGAATTCAAAACTACGTTGGTGATGGCAGCCGTTATGGCTTAAATGTTTCTTATGTCTATGACGGTAATAAGCTTCTTGGCACTGGTGGTGCCATAAAAAAAATAGCCCAAAATATAAATCAGCCCTTTTTTATTACTTACGGTGATACTTATTTACCAGTAGATTACAAAGCTATTTGGTCAAAGTATGAGAGCAGTCAGCGTCCGTGGCTAATGACTGTTTTTAAAAATGATAATAATTTAGATCAAAGCAATGTGATTTTTAATGGTGAAGAAGTTCTTAAGTACAGCAAAAAAGAAAAATTAAGTGATATGAAGCATATTGAGTACGGATTGCTTATAGGTGAACCGCAAGCTTTACTAAACGAGAGACGTGAGGCTTTTGATTTGGCTGATCTGTTAAGCTCTTTAGTTGCAGACAAACAGATGGCTGCCTATGAAGTATATCAACGATTTTATGAAATTGGTTCAAAGGTTGGGCTTAAAGAGTTTGAAGAGCTTGTGCAAGGGGAGAAGTTGCCGTGACTTTGTCTGTAGTCGTGCCAGTTTATAAAGAAGAAGCAAACATTCCCGCCTTTATTGAAAGAATTAAGCAGATATTAGATACTATCACTGAAAAATACGAAGTGATCTTTGCTATGGATCCGTCGCCTGATAAAACTGAAGAGTTGATCCTTTCTTATCGCAAACAAGATCCAAGAATAAAACTATTAAAGTTCTCTCGTCGTTTTGGCCAGCCGATGGCGACGCTTGGAGGACTACAGTATTCGAGTGGAGATGCGGTTATTGTTATAGATGTTGATCTGCAAGATCCGCCAGAGTTAATTCATGAAATGGTAAAGAAATGGCAAGAAGGTTTTGATGTTGTGTATGCTCAGCGCAACCATAGAGATGGAGAAACTCTAATAAAAAAAATTGTTTCTTATGTTGGTTATAAACTTATTAATAAAATTTCTGAAGTAGAGATTCCTCCAAATACAGGCGACTTTCGTCTTATGAGTAGACGAGTTGTTGATGAGGTTATTAATTTAAAAGAGGTGCATGGCTTTTTAAGAGGCATGGTTGCCTTGGTGGGATTTAAGCAAACAGCGGTAAAATTTAATAGGTTGGCAAGACATGCTGGTTCTGGAAACTACAATCGGCTTTTTGGTTCACTGAAAATTGGATTTAATGGAATATTTTGTTTTTCAAACTATGCTCTTACTTTAAGTACACAGTTTGGCTTTATAATCGCTTTTACGTCATTCCTATTAGCTATTGTTTATGCGGTTATGAAGTTATCAGGTGCGCCATTTCCTTTGGGAAACCCCACAGTTGTTATTTTAGTTTTGTTCATGGGGGGAGTGCAGCTTTTGAGTATAGGAATTTTGGGAGAATATATCTCTAGAATCTATGATGAGGTTCGCAATCGTCCAAAATTTATAATTGATCGAAAAGAGGGGCTTAATGAACTCAGTAGCGTTAACGAATCAGTGGAATGATTTCTTACTTAGAGAAGTTGACCCTTATGCCGCTAAAAAATATGAAATTCTTTTAGATTGGTTAGGATCCATAGATCATAAAGAAGTTTTGGTTGTTGGCTCTGGCAGTGGCGAGTTAGCAGCTTTATTAGCTCGTAAACAAGCTCATGTGACAGCTATTGATATTGACTCAAGATCTGTAGACCTCACTAAGAAGACTGCTAAAAAGTTTAATGTAAATATTAATACAGAAATCAGTCAGATTGAAAACTTTAATGCAAAAATTTTATTTGATATTGTCCTTGCGACAGATGTTATTGAGCATATTCAAGATGATGCATTTGCAGTTGAAAAAATTTATAATTTTCTTAAGCCACAAGGAAAAGTTGTCATAACAGTTCCTGCATTAAGCTTTCTTTTTGGATATCATGATGAAGTTTTAGGACATTATAGAAGATATTCTAAACTTCAGCTGACATCTTTATTAAAAAATAAATTTGAAATCACTCATTGTCGTTTCTATGGATTTTTATTAATTCCAGTTGCTTTAGTGATTAGTCGTTGGTTGCGTCGACCCTATCCTGTGAAAGAAGTGGGCGATGTGAGTCTTAAGGAAGGGTTTATCCCACAGCTAATACGTTTTATCTTTTCATTTGAAAAGTTTATCTCTGTTCCAATGGGTACAAGCCTTTTGCTAGTAGGAAAGAAAAAGTAGTTACTTAGTTGATTCCCATTTAGTTGGTTTTGCTTTAAGGGCTGGATGGCTTACAAGTAAGTGCCATACAACCGCACAAAGTCCCTCAGTGTGTGGAGTGATATGATCTGGATTGAGGGTTGGTATTAAAACACAACTAGTAGCCATTTTTTTAGTATAACCACCATCTTTTCCAACAATACCAAAAACCTTAGCACCTACGTCTTTTGCTAGATCTATGGACTTAACTAGGTTTGTAGAAATATTTTTTTCTTGGTTACCGCCACCTACAGAAAAAATAAGAAGAGCATCTTTTGAATTTATACGCGAGCCTTTAAGCCATTCAGAAAAACTAGTATCCCAACCTTCATCGTTCACACGAGCTGTGAGTTCAGATACGTTATCTGTTGGTGAGTAGGCTTCAAAGCCGCAGATTTTTCTAAAATCATTAACAGCATGGCCTGCATGTCCTGCAGATCCGCCGACGCCTAAAATAAAGAGTCGACCTCCCGAGGCTCTAACACTTGCAAGTCCTTCAGCGGTATCTTCTACAGACTGCTGGTCTAATTTCTCTAAAATGCTAAAAGTTTCTTTTAAAAAATTTGCTGTAAAGCTTGAATTGTTCATATCTTTTCTCCTAATAAGTAATTTACGAAAGCTTCTAAATTTTTGCCCCAAAAATCAGGCTTTAAATCTTTATCATCAAGGACCTTACAGGCATCGCATTTTTGCGGGCCTAAGAAGGCTTTTTTCACGCCAAAACTGGCAGCAGCCTGAATATCTGTGACCCCATCACCAACCATCCAAGTCATGCTTTTATCTGGTTTATTACCTTTTAGCCAAGCATTTTCAAGCAACTTTGTTTTAGGCTTTCTGCATTCGCAATGATCCTCGCTTCGGTGAAAGCAAATCTGCGAGCTACTAATAAGGGCTCCCTCTGAGCCTGCTAATGCTACAATTTTATCATGAGTTTTTTGCAGTAAATTTAAAGTGGTTTTGCCTTTAGCTGCAGCAGGTTGGTTAGTTGCAATATGCAAGTCGTAGCCCTTTTGAGTGAGGCGAGCGAGAGCTCTTGGTACCCACGGAAAGACTTCAATTTGATCTGGGTTTAGTGGGCTATCAATGGTTCCATGCTCTGCATCTATAACAACTGCGTTTAAAACTCCGTCTCGGTCTAAAATAACGAGACCTGACATTAAAGTTTAAAACCTGCTTTCGTAGCATCTGAATAGAACATTTTAACAGTGTCTAAAGAGTACTCAGTTAAGTCCTTACCGTTAAGCTTAAGCTTACCAATAAGATCATCTGTTGCAGTAATAATGTGGCAACCACAGGCTTCAGCTTGGTAAAAATTGAGTGTTTCTCGAGATGATGCCCAGAGAACTTTTGCCTTTGGAGTATCTTTAAACATATCCACAGCTTTTTTCATAATAGGCATTGGGTCAATTCCAGTATCGGCAATACGGCCAGCAAAAATAGAAACAATACAGTCGTCTTTTGCTGTAGTGACTTCTTTTAGATTTTTTAGCTGAGTTTCTGTGAATATCGCTGTGACATTAAGCTTAACGCCTTCGGCAAATAGTTTTTTTATTAAGGGGTAAGCGGGCTCTGATTTGGTATTAGTGATTGGGATTTTCACATTAACGTTGTTTCCCCAAGAGGCAATTTCCATGCCCTGGCGGTACATTTCATTAAAGTCATCAGAGAAGACTTCAAATGAAATTGGCAAATCCTTAATCTCACTTAAAATATCAAGAGCAAAAGCTTTGTAATCAGTAATGCCAGCTTTGGCCATAAGAGTTGGGTTTGTAGTGAAACCCTTTACAAAACCTTCTTTGTAACGTTTGATCATTGGGGCTTTGTCAGCACCATCGGCATAAACATGAATTTTTAAATTAGGCCATTCCATAGGTAATTCCTCGCTTTTAATCTTGCTACTCTATTGTCAATTGCATGTAAAGTAAACACCGTCTTCATTGGCTAAAAAAGACTTGGACGCAAAGTGGCAATGGGAGCTTTTCTATAAAAGTTTTGGCTCAACCCTAAGTCGATTGACTCCAATAAAATCCTGCTTTTCTTGAGTCGTGACTTCAAAAGTGAGGGCCTCGTCCCACCAATCAAAATTATTGGAAATATGACTTTCTTCTTCATGGAGAGCTAAAGTGATTTTAAAATTACCTACACCTAAATTGAATTCAGGAAAGTAAAATTCAAAAGTATAATTTTTATTTAATTCTAGGTTTTGGATAGGAAGTTTTTTATGATGAGTATTGGTGCCGTAGATCTCGTTTCCTATGCGATCTTTAATAAGAATACCACAAGTGAGATTTTTAATATCTTGCAAAGCTCTAAAGTCTATTTGCACTTTTACAGCCTCACCTGAATTAATCACTCGTGCAGACTTGCCTGAAGCAAAAAGATCTATTTTTTCAATTTTTACTTTTTGGTTGCCTGAGCGAATGGTTTTACGTCCCTGTAGGTTTTCAAGCTCTCGAATATTAGACTCTTTTTCAGCTTGAGCAATCATGGCATTATAGTAATTTAAGACAAACTCAGGATCGCCATCTTTAATAATCTTGCCATCTGAAATTAGCACTGCACGGTCACAAAGATTCACAATAGCCCCGGGGTCATGAGAGACAAAAAGTAAAGTAGTGCCTTGCTTTTTGAATTCTTTAATTCGTTCAAAACATTTATGTTGGAAGTAGGCATCTCCTACGGATAAAGCTTCATCCACAATAAGAATATCGGGGCGAATGGCTGTGGCTATGCTAAAGGCAAGCCGCACTTGCATACCACTTGAGTAAATTCTGACGGGCCTATCAAAGTAAGAGCCAATCTCTGCAAAGGCTTCAATGTTGGGCATTTGCTCACGGATTTCCTCAGTTGAGAATCCTAAAATTTGCCCTGCCATATAGATGTTTTCTCGACCTGTAAAGTCTGGATGAAATCCCATTCCCAGCTCAAGCAAAGCTGAAATGCGACCACCAACGTAATAGCTGCCACTTGTAGCGCGACTGGCCCCAGTAAGAATTTTTAATAAGGTGCTTTTGCCAGCGCCATTTTTGCCAACAATGGCAAGGCTCTCACCTCTTTGCACAGAGAAAGAAATATCTTTAAGAACGGCCTTTTCTTTATGTAGTAAAAATTTGTCCCAAGTGAGCCATTCAATTAGGCGCATCCACTTATTAGCATAAGTTTTATAAGATTTGTGTAACTGAGAAACTGAAATTAACATAATTTAAAGCTCATCAATCATTTCAGGTGAACGTTTTTTAAAAGTAAAATAGCCAATTAACAATAACACTAAAGTAAGCAGCATGGGATAAATAAAAATATCCCACTGTGGAGTTTTTTGGTTTAGAAAAATATCCTGATAAGCCGAAATAAATTGGCTTAAGGGATTATATACAAGGAGTTCGGCGGCCTTCTCTGGCAAGAGACTTTTGCTATATACAATCGGTGTCGCCCAAAACCAGAATTGCAAAACTACTCCCATAGAGGAGCCGACGTCTCTAAAAAAAACATTGAGAGTGGCAAGCCAAACTCCAAGACCAAAAGTAAAAAGAATTTGCAAAAAAAACACTGGAAAAAACGCCCAAATAGTTGTTGTTGGGAAGTAATCAATACTTATTAAAAAAATTAAAAATAGCGCAAAAATAATTGCAAAATTAATGAGACAAGCAAGTTGCGTAATCACTGGGAAGCAGATTCGAGGGAGACTTGATTTTTTTATAATGTGAGAGTTTTCTAAAAAAACATTTTGGATACGTGAGATACTTTCTACAAAAAAGCCCCAAGGCAGAATGCCCGCACATAAGTAAATACCGTAGCTATAGGGAATTTGGCTATTGGGCATACGCATTTTCATGACTGAAGAGAAAACAACTGTGTAAACGGCAATCATGGCGAGCGGTTGAAGCACAAGCCAGCCAGCTCCAAGTAAAGAATTCATGTAGCGAGCTTTAAAATCTCTTTTGACGCTATTTGTAATGAAGCCTTTATATTGCCATAAACTTGCGAACACGACATATCCTCTAGGGCTGAAATCTATTAGGAGAATCTTTGAATAACTTATCATCTGAAGGCCGGAAATCAATCTTAATTACGGGTGGGGCAGGTTTTATTGGCAGCCACTTTGTAGAGCTTTTAGCCAGCTCGGATAACCAATTAATTGTACTAGACAGTCTCTCTTATGCAGGTCGAAGGGAGAATCTAGAGCCTTGGTTAGGGCAAAACAGGCTTGAGTTTGTTCACGGCCGTATTGAGGATGTAGATTTGCTGCAAAGCCTTTTTGCAAAATATCAATTTGATGCCGTGGTTAATTTTGCAGCTGAATCCCATGTAGATCGATCTATTGAAGCTCCCTCTGATTTTATTCAGACAAATATCATCGGTGTTTATCAGCTTTTAGAAGCATCTAAAAAACATTGGTTAAAAAACAAAAATTTTCGTTTTTTACAAGTCTCCACGGACGAAGTTTATGGGCAATTGGGTGAAAATGGTTTTTTTACTGAAGAGTCTCCGTATCAGCCCAATTCTCCTTATTCAGCTTCTAAAGCGAGTGCAGACATGCTTTGTCGCGCGTGGTTTCATACTTATAAGCTGCCAGTTATTGTCACAAACTGTTCAAACAATTATGGGGCGAGACAGTATCCTGAAAAATTAATCCCTGTGATGATTGCAAACTGTCTCAATGAAAAACCATTACCTGTGTACGGCAAAGGGCAAAATATTAGAGATTGGATTTACGTAAAAGATCACTGCTATGGTTTGCAGTTAGCCCTTGAGAGAGGGCAGTCTGGCGAGACTTATTGCTTTGGTGGAAAATCAGAGCTTAAGAACATTGATCTTGTTCACACGCTTTGTGAAATTATGGATGAGTTAAGACCTAGAAAGAGTGGTGCTCTACATAAGGAGCTCATTTCTTACGTAACAGATCGTCCAGGGCATGACTTTCGCTATGCGATTGATGATCGCAAGGCACAAAAAGAACTTGGCTTTGAACGCACAGTTACGTTTAAACAGGGGCTGAAAAAAACAGTAGAGTGGTATCTTGCAAATACCGATTGGCTTAAAGGGAAGGATCAATAATGAAGGGAATTGTATTGGCTGGAGGTAATGGTACAAGGCTGCATCCACTCACGTATGCAATTAGTAAGCAGTTACTGCCAGTTTATGACAAGCCAGCTATTTATTACCCAATCTCAGTTTTGATGTTAGCCGGAATCCGTGAAATTTTAATTATCTCAACTCCAAGAGATATTCCTTTAATTAAAAACCTCCTAGGTGATGGCAGTCAGTTTGGTGTGGAATTTGAATATCAAGAACAAACAGAACCTCGTGGTATTGCCGAAGCCTTTTTAATTGGCGAGAAGTTTATTAATCATCAGCCAGTGAGCCTTATTTTAGGTGATAACTTTTTTTATGGCAGTGCTCTGCAAGACTCTTTAAAAAAGGCTTCGCAAATTCAAAAAGGAGCCCGCGTTTTTGCTCATCATGTGCTCGATCCAGAAAAGTTTGGCGTGGTTGAATTAGATAAAAACATGAAGCCCTTAAAATTTGAAGAAAAACCAAAACAGCCAAAGTCAAATTGGGTGGTGACGGGTTTATATTTTTACGACTCTCAAGTGGTTGAGTATACAAAGTCTTTAAAGCCTTCGACACGTGGTGAGCTTGAGATCACAGATTTAAATAAAATCTACTTAGAAAAAAACGAATTAGAAGTGAGTTTGCTAGGGCGAGGGATTGCCTGGCTTGATACAGGAAGTGCCGACTCTTTGCTTGAGACTTCACAATTTGTACAAACTATTGAGCTTAGACAAGGATTTAAGATTGCCTGTCTTGAAGAGGTTGCTTTAAACAAGGGTTTTATTAATAAGGCTCAGTTTGTTAAAATAGCCGAGCAGTTTTCTAAGAGTGTTTATGGCGATTATTTAAGAATGTTGGCTTCTCAATTATGAGTGAAATTAGTATCCCATTTAATATGCCGGCCATTCTGGGCTCAGAGTTTGAGTCTCAGGGTAGAGTTTTTAAAAACAACAAATTTTCAGGCGATGGCCCCTTTACAAAAGAATGTGAAGCTTACTTAAGAGAATCCTTGAAGACTTCAAAGGCTCTTTTGGTTAATTCATGCACTTCTGCACTTGAGATGATGGCTTTACTTTTAGATATTCAAGCTGGTGATGAAGTTATTATGCCTTCTTTCACTTTTGTTTCAACGGCCAATGCCTTTGCTCTTCGTGGGGCAAAAATAAAATTTGTAGATATTGAGCCAGAAACTATGAACCTAGATATTAATGAGGTAGAGAAAGCCTTAAATCCTAAAGTCAAAGCTGTGGTGGTTATACACTACGGTGGAGTAGCTTGTGATATGGATCGGCTTTTAAAGCTCTCTAAAGAGCATGGGTTTATTTTGATTGAAGATGCGGCCCAGGCCTTTGGAGCTAAGTATAAAGAAGAGCCACTAGGTAGTTTGGGGCCTCTTTCTGCTTTTAGCTTTCATGAGACAAAAAATATTCATTGTGGTGAAGGCGGAGCCCTAATTGTTAACGAACAAGATTTCATTTTAAAAGCTGAGATGATGCGTGAAAAAGGGACCAATCGCCTTCAATTTTTACGAGGTGATGTGGATAAATACACTTGGCAAAGTTTAGGCTCTTCTTATTTAATGAGTGAGTTTCAAGCTGCTTTTTTACTTGAGCAATTAAGGCAGTCTGAGCTTATTACCAAAAAGCGCCAGAATCTTGCACAAAGATATAGGGATAATTTAAAAAACCTCGTTGATGAGGGAAAAGTTGAAGTACAAAAAATTCCTCAGTGGTCTACTTCAAATGGACATTTATTTTACCTAAAACTACCAAGCTTAGAGTTGAGAGAAAAATTAAAGGACTTTTTAAAAGAAAGAAATATACAAACTAGTTCCCACTATGAACCTCTCCATAGCTCCCCGGCTGGAAAGAAATTTGGCCAATTTGTAGGCCTTGATCAATTTACAACTAAGCACAGTGAGAGGCTTCTTCGCCTTCCTATGTTTTATTCTCTATCAGAAAAGCAAGTTGATTTAGTTTGTGAAAATATTTATGAGTTTATAAAGAGCTTATAGCCTACCCATAAAATAATATGTCTTATTTTGATACAAGACTTTAGTCTGTTCCTAATGTTTTCGATAAGTATTAGTTAGCTTAACTAAGGAGGGCAGTATGCTACTCAGAGCTTTAAGTCTTAGTTATTTATTAGTATTTACTCTTCTGCAAACTGGATGTCTTGAGGGTGGAGCAAAAACGAGCGCAGATAGTACAAGTGCAGATGCTTCATCTGGCGGCACGATTTCTAATGATTCAACTTCCTCAGCAGCTGCTATGGCGGTGAGCTATAAAAGTATGTTGCCCACTTGTGAAAGTGCAAGCCTGGGACGACTTTATTATATTGAAGAAGAAAATCTCTTTCAAGTTTGCTCAAACGCAGGCTGGATAGAAATTAATATTAAGGGCTCCAAAGGAGATGTTGGAGTTAAAGGCGAAGCTGGTGAAAAAGGTGAAATAGGATCCCGTGGAGAAAAAGGCGAGAAAGGTGAAAAGGGAGATAAAGGTGAGCGCGGAGAAAAGGGCGAGCGTGGGCCTATAGCAACGGTAAGTGGTTTAGTTATTGATAAGCAGTATACGGAAGTTGAGAATTATAAGTTTACAGTTACAAGTGATGTATCAAATCCTACGGTAGTGAAAGAGCTTTCTATAGCAATTGGCGAAGTAAAAATCGTAGAGCTTTTTGCTGTTGGAAAGTCTGATTCAAATTTAAATGCCACATTTGTAGCTGGCACTTATTTAATCTCTCGACTAATAGATGAAAATGGGGTGGCACATGTATTTTCTAAACCAGTAAACACTGGCAAAATGCTTGCACCATTTCCAGGAATTTGGAATCCACCTACAATCCATGGTGTAACGCTTGATTATCTTGAAAGTTGGAGCGGTGTGTGCGCGAATCCAGAAAAAGTTTGTCTCACAGCTTCTGCAAGAAATTTAGGGCAGCCATTTACTTGGAAGGTCAAATTGAAAACAATTAAGTATTCCGATGATGAGTACTTTTCTTATTTCTCAAATTAAAGATTGAATGAAAGGCCTATTTTACAAAAGGACTATAGGCAATTTCATCGGCAGCTTGGCTTTTGATATAATTTTTTGCCTCAGGTCCAACATTAAATAATAAATCAAGTATGGAAAGGCCCGGCACAAAATCCCCATGAATTTGTGGATAGGGTGGATAAGAGTAAGATTTGTATCTCAACTCAATTTGAGCCTCTTTAAATTTATCGACTTCAAGGTAGTCTTTTGCAGCAGGACCGGAGAGGTAAACACTTGCATTTGATTTTTTAAGTAGATCGATGACACGATCTGTTTTTGTTCCATAGGCTTGATATTTGCGAGCTTGAGTCAGTGGAGTTTTAATATATAAATAGCTGCATATCCATTCAAATATATGAAAGTTTAGCTCGGAGATAGAGCTGTACTCTTTACTAATTATACTCATGTATTCAGAAAAAAGAGCTTTAAAATAGGGAGCATTTTTATAATGAGCTGTTAGTAATAGTTCGTGTTGCTTTTGCCATTTAAGTGAGTAGTTAATTGGTGTTTGGTCTATGCTTGTACGTTGTAATAAAGAAAAACGGACAGGAACATTTATCCATTTAGCTCCATTAGAGGTCTTAACTTTATTGCGATTGCGCCAGGATTCTTTAGTATACTGCGTATCGTCTAAAAAGATAAATTCATCGCAGCTATTTATAAAATCAAAATAACCGGCCCATGGGATGAAGTTGGACTGAATAATGCCGGTGATCTTTAATTCCATAACTTGCAATCTTTCAGTAAATTAAGGATAAATCAATACAAGTAAATTAAAAAAGAGGAATGATTTGAGTTTTTTTAAGAATAAACGTTTAGATATTGCCTTGATTTTGCTTTTGGTTATCTTAATTTCATTTATCTGGTGTTTTATATACAGACGATTCTCGTTAAATGGATGGATGACGCCAATTAGCTACTCTTGGGATGATTGGCAAACATTAACGAATATTGCTGTTTATTGGAAAAATGAAGCTTTGCCAATTTTAAGCAAAAATATTGCACATCTAAATGCTCCGTTTTCGGCAAACTGGGATGATTGGCCATTTGGTGATGATCTTTTATTTTTTCCAATTGGGCAACTTGCTAAGTTAACAGGACTTTTTATGGCCGCCAATATAAGTATAATGATTGCTCATGTACTTGCTGGAGTTTCTTTTTATATTTCTGCAAGATTATTTAAAATTGGACCTTATTTAGCTTTTATAGGAGGGCTTTGTTTTGGATTGAGCAATTATGCTTTTACTAGATCTTTGCAACACATAGTGTTGGTGTATTATTGGCATTTGCCATTGCTATGTGTAATTACGTGGTGGATACACAAAAATGAATTAAAAAATTGGCAGAAATGCCAAATTAGATTTGCACTGGTTTTGTCTTTTCTCTGCGGCTTCTTCTATGTGTATTACACATACGTTTTTTTACAATTTCTATTTTGGGCTTTGCTGTACCATTGGGTAAACAAAAATAAAGGAACGTGTAAGTTTATAATAATTTTAATGGCGCTATCATTTTCATCAACTTTGCTTATGCAGCTGGATACGTTATTTTATAGGGTGGCAAACGGAACCAATAGTGCAACTATAGCGAGAAGTCTATGGGATGTTGAGATGTATGCCCTTAAAATTCCAGACTTAATTTTGCCTCAATTTCACCGCATTAACTTTATAGAGCAATTTACGAATAAAATTTATTTTAAGCAGTTCTTAGCAATAACAAGTGAAAGACCTTATTCTTATCTTGGTTTTATTGGAGTGATGGCTTTTATATTTGTAAATTTTCATCTGACCTACTCTATTTTGAAAAAAAGGCTCGAAAAGATACATGTATTCACTTGGTATATAATTTGGCTTATCTTATTTTCTATTGCAGGTGGATATAATTTACTGATTTCGTCGGTAACTTCTTTTAATGTATTTCGCTGTACAAATCGTTACAGCATTTTAATCTTAGCCCTTTGTTTGTTACTTTTTTTAAAATATATTCAACGTAATTTTAAGAACCATAAGTTAATTGCGGTGATTTTATTTTTACTTATAATGATGGATTTACCAAAACGTGTTTCAAAAGAAAGTTATGAGACCATTTCAAAAATAATTCAGTCTGACAAAGCTCTTGTAGAAAAGGTTGAGAGCTATTTCCCAAATGAAAAAGTAATGGTTTTTCAACTCCCAGTTGTTGAGTATCCAGAAACACCAGCCATACACAAGTTGCAAGATTATGAACATTTTCGTTTATATTATTTTTCTAAGAACCTGCACTTTTCTTATGGCGGAGCTAAGGGGAGAGAGCGCGAAGCATGGCAGAAAAGTATCGAGAAAAAGTCTGCACTAGAAATGATTACGGAGTTGCGAGAAAAAGGTTTTAAATTGCTCTACATTAATAGAAAGGGCTATTCTGATAACGCAAGACAACTAGAGCATGAGCTAAGTGGCCTGGGATTAGGTGAGCCAGCAACGAGTGATTTACAAGATATTGCCATCTATAAAATCTAGATAATAGCGCTGCGCGTCGCGAAGGATAAAGTGATATTAATTGAGTTAGTCTTAATGCTCTTGTAAAGGAATTAGTATGAGTCGTTATGGTTTCTATGGAAGGTTGGCCTCTGATTTTCCATCTCAAGTGATAGTTGATGCCACTGAATTATGTAATTTAGAGTGTATTCATTGTCCACATCCAGAATTTAAAAAATCTGCGCATTATAAAGCTAAAAAGCTAGATTTAGATCTAAATCAAAAAATGGTTGATGAGGTTTTTAAATACGGTAAGGGTAAGACTCAGTATATTAGGTATACCTCGAATGGAGAACCTCTACTTAATCCCAAAATATATGAAATGCTTGAGTATGCTATTCAGCATTCAGGGACTAGAGTATGCCTTACAACAAATGGTACTATTTTAGATGAGAAAAGAGCAGCAAAGCTACTATCAATTGGACTTCATTTAATAGATATAAGTATCGATGCATTTAAAAATGAAACTTATAGTACTATTAGAGTTAGGGGGAATCTTGATATTACGCGAGCTAATGTATTAAAACTTTTAAAAATGAAAAAAGAATTAAAATCATCTACGCGCATTATTGTTAGTTTTGTTGAGCAACCAAACAACAGTGGTGAAGCTGAGAGTTTTGAAAAATTTTGGAAAGAGCAAAGTGTAGACTACGTAGTCATTAGACGATTGCACTCTGCTGCAGGACAAGTAGAAAATATTAAATCAAGTTTACAAAATGCAGAGGATGATATTAACCGTAAACCTTGTTTATACCCATGGGAGAGAATTACCTTAAACCCTGCTGGTTATCTTGCATTTTGCCCTACAGACTGGGTTCATGGCTCCGTGATTTGTGATTATCGCACAACAACAATTCAAGAAACCTGGCAAAGTGAGTTTTATCAGAAGTTAAGAAGTGCTCATACATGCAATAAATATGGTGATCATAAGTTTTGTGGTCAATGTCCAGACTGGAAGTTAACAAAGTGGCCTGATGAAGGACGTAGTTATGCAGATATGGTTACAGAATTTGTAGCTACAACCTAATAAAATGAAAAAATTCACTATTGTTGTACCTGTATATCAAAACAAAGCTAACATACCGTCAACTGCTGAAGCACTTATAGGTTTTTGCAGATCTATGTCAAACTATAGAGCCTGTATTTTGTTTGTTGATGATGGATCTACAGATGGCTCTTATGAAGAGCTATTAATTATACAAAAAAAGTTTCCACAATATGTTTCTTGCTTAAAACTAACTCGTAATTTTGGGCAAACTCCGGCTATACAGGCAGGACTTCGCTATGTAAAGGCCGATGTTGTGGGAGTTATCTCATGTGATTTGCAGGATCCTTATGAGAAGTTCTCTGAAATGTTACAACTGTGGGAGCGAGGTTATAAATATATAATTGGTTATCGTAGGGATCGCCCAGAAAATATTCTACATAAAACACTATCTTTTTGTTACTGGAGTCTTGTTAGACATTTTTCTCTTAGTGACTTTCCTGCCCAGGGATATGATTTCTGTTTATTAGATCAACAGCTAGTAGCTGAAATTAATAGAATTAATGAGAAAAACACTTCGATTTTTCCACTTATTTTTTGGCTTGGGTATAAGCCATATGAAATTGAAATTGACCGAATAGAACGTAAATTGGGTCGTTCGCAGTGGAATTTGTATAAGAAAATTCGTTTAACTATAGATACTTTATTGGGTTTTACAAGGATCCCAATTCGTTTCATTACTTATACATCATTGCTATGTTCTTTTTTCTCAGTGTTATATTTGTTCTGGATAGTTTATCAAAGAGTTATGACTTCAACTCCAGTTCTTGGCTGGGCTTCTATAGTATTTTTAATTTCTTTCTTTGGCTCTTTAATTCTCTTTTCGTTAGGAATCATGGCAGAATATTTATCCAGAATACTAGAAGAAAGCCGAGGGCGCCCCTCTTTTGTAGTAGAAGAGGTAGCAAGCATTGAAAGTGAAAGTTAGAAATACAACGTGGCAACTATTATGATGGGAGTTTAATAATGTCTCTACAAATTAGAGGAACTGATATAGAGCTCAACTTTCAGAATATTGATGATTTATTTCCTCATCTAGAAAGGATGTATTTAGGCAGGCCATCATCTTATACATTAAGTTTTAAGTCAGCTCTTTTGCCCAAAGTTGAATATATATTTGATTCTCTTATCTCTCTTCATGGGTGGAAGCCTGTAGATTTTAATTATGAAATTATAGATTTAAATGGCTAATCGTATTTCCTTAAAACAAAAAGTTTTATTTATTAGTATAATTTGGTCTGTAATTATCTTGTTTGCTTTAAGCTCTCTCTTTTTTGTGTATTTTCAAAAATCAAAAATAGCTTATTCTCAAGCCTCTCAC
>CAYMKD010000011.1:0-17212 GCA_964390435.1 uncultured Pseudobdellovibrionaceae bacterium
GAGAGAGTATGAATTTGGGATTAAGAGTGCTGACAGTAATGGCCTTTATATTTATGGCAGCTCAAGTTGAAGCAAAACATAAGGGAGGGAAATCTCATCAAGGCAATGGCGGTAACGAAACAACCGTCGAATTAAACCTTAATGAAGTGCTTCGTAATCGCGATACAATTGATCTTTATGAAAGACTTAATTTAAGTAGATATTCTGGTGCCACTGTTGAGTCAGTCGAAGTAGAGGTTTCAAGCAATAATCAAAATGCGAGACTTATTTTACTTGCAGATGGACAAGAGGTTGATGAAGAGGACGCGGACTCTGATTGGCTTAGGCTTTACCCAGATGAAAATCTAAAGATCGATCAGAACTTATGGAGTCTAGAGCTGCAAGCTGTAAAGAAAGTTTGGCTTGGCCGAGTTAAAATAAATCTCTCAACATGGGGTAATGGTGGTGGACAGCAACCTTATCCAAACCCCAATCCTTATCCGCAGCCCAACCCACAACCTTACCCACCACAACCTTATCCTCAGCCTGGTCAAGATATTCCACTTGTGCGTTACTTAAATCAGAGTGTGCAAAATGGTGGCTGGATGGATTTAGTGAGAGATTTTAATCTCTATGCATATCCCGGTTATCGTATTGCTGAAGTTGTGGTTGTTGCTGGTCAAACAAGTGCGCAGCCAGGACAAGTTTATATGGCACTCAATGGTCAACCTACGACGCAGAGTTTTAATATTTGGGGAATGGGACCATATGTTTTGTATCCACGTAATCCAATCTATATTGGCTCAGGGCTGCAGTCAGCAGTGTTGTATGTGCAAGGGTGGGTTTACATTCAAGAGGTTCGTATTAGGCTAACGCGCTAAGAGTTTTGCTCTTGCAAGAGCACTCTAGCTGTATAATGATTAAAAATACTTAATTGTTATAGGGCGGAGTGCTTAACATTTATGCAAACAACTATTTGGCCAAATCAGGAGTCTTTAACAAAGTTGCCGAATTTATCTGATTACATGGATTTCAGACTTTACCTAAAAGACTTTTATAATTTTAAGCGTGAGCAGAGTCGCAATGAATATCGTGTTTACAATTATGCTATGTTCGCTGCTGCGGCCAATATTAAATCTCCTAATTATTTAAGACTTATTATCAACGGCAAAAGAAATTTATCTGTTGATATGATTTCAAAGTTTGCTTTGGCTTTATCTTTAAATCGTTTTGAAGTGGAAGAGTTTAAGTGGCTTGTTCTTTACGGACAAGAGACAGAGGCTGTGCTTCGCAATGATTATTTAAATCACTTAAATCAAGTGCGTGTTGAAAAGAAAATGAAGAGTGGTGAGATCGACTCTCGAGTGTGGGAGAAAGTCCCTAATTGGATCACTTGGGTTTTGTACGCAATGGTAGATCAAAAAGATGTTGATTTTAAAATCGAGAGCTTAAAAAAGGTTTTACGCAATAAGGCTTCAGAAACTGAGATCGATCAAGCATTGCAGAACTTACTTAGCTCTGGGGAGTTAGTTCGAAATGAAGCTACCGGTGTGGTGAAGCGCGCACGTCCATTAATGGAATCAGCTGAAGACATTCCGGTGGCTTTAATTAGAAAGCTGCAGGCGGAGCTGATGTATCTAGGTTTAGACTCTTTGTTTAGGGACTCAGCGGTTGAGCGAGAGTTTGGTTCACTCACAGTGTGTTTAACTAAAAAAGAGTTTGATGAGTTAAAGTTTCAGCTACGTAAGCTGCGCAAGAACATCAATAAAGAACACAGTATTAAGCGTATGACAGAGCCTGGTGAGCGCGTTTATCAGGTGAATCTGCAATTATTTCCCCTTACAGATCCTATAAGTAAGGGCCACTGAGCTTTTGTAGATAACTTCACTAAGGTCTAGTTAAATATAAAATATCTTAAACAAATCAGTGTTTTTTGTGGATAACTCTGTGGGTATAGTTGATAACCGCCAATAAAAACAATAAGTTGTGCCAAAATGACCCCTGCCTAAGGTCTAAATGACACCATAATTATGCGATCAGTCATCAAATCATAAACTTGAATTGACGCAGTTCTCAGTAATATTCTAATTCGTTTTTTGCCTATTTGGGAACTTAGTATCTAACTCATAAGCTGCCCCTAAATGAGAGTCAGATCGTTTGATAATTGTAAACTTAGATTCTAAAAGTTTGCTGATCTCATCGAGGTTTTTGTAAGTATAAATCACTAAGATCATTTTAGATGAAGCTTTAAGAGTTTCATTCCAATTTTGTGAGTTTAAAAACTGGGTCTCATTTAAAAAGAACTGATCAAGTTTTTTAGGGGCTTTTAGCATCTCGCTATAAAAACTAAAAGCCTTCTCGTCTATTCCAATGAGTGCGTAGGCGGCTTGAGGATTTGCAGATAAAAAATCAATTGAGTTTTGTGTAGCTTCTCTAATTTGAACTTCTTTTGGAACAGAGTAGACTTGTTGAGCGATGATGCTCTCATGCAAACCAAGAAGGCAAAATAACAAACCTATGACGATAGCTAAGGGGCGACTTTTTTTACTCAGCCAGTAAGTGCCTACGGCAGCCATAGTGAGCATTGCAGGTAAGACGACCATAAAGTATCGATTGCTGTAAATGGGTCTAATGTAAGAAATAGCCCAGCCTAAAAGGAACACTAAAATAATCCAACTCAGCACAGACCATTGCGCTTTGGTTGGGCGCACTTTTATGCAGGCAATAATTGCCAGGAGAGTGGCTAAAATTCCATTAACACTAGAGCCACCAAATAAATCTCTGTGTGCGATAAAGAACTCTGAGAGTGGTGGGGCTGCTGTGATCATTAAGTTATCTTCTGGAATGTAGTGAGTGATGACTACATACATCCAAGGCAAAAATGCAAGTGCAGGCAAAGTGTAAAGAAGAAGCCAGTATTTTAAGTTCTGAGCACGGGATTTTTTATCTAAAGACCATGCAACTAAAAGACTGAGCCCCTGAGCCATGACATAGATAACGCCAAAGTAGTGGGTGTAGCTGATGGCGGTTGCAAAAATAAAATAAATAAGCAGATTTTTTTTATTTTGGTTTTTATAAACTCTGACCCAAGCCCAACCCAAGGCAGCGGCTAAGCAGAGCATTAGGGAGTAAGCCCGTGCCTCTTGACTAAAGAGGATGGCTCGGTAAGAAGTGGCAACGAAGCTGCTGGCAAGTAAACCTGCCCAGCGACTATTGCCGCTGAGTTCTTTTGCAAAATAATAAATAGTTACAACTAAGCCTAAACCATAGAGCACACTTGGAAGTCGCAGTGAGTACTCGTTCATTGTGGGGCTAAGTTTTTGTGCAAAAAACTCCATTATAAAAAACAAGGGCGGAGTGAGTTCGTTATGTAAGAAGCTTGTCCAGAAGGCAGAGAAGCTATTTTCTGAGACGCTTCTCCAGGTGTGAAGTTCATCAAACCAAAGAGACATATGATCTAAATGATAGAGTCTTAAGATGGCGGCAAGAGTTAGGATAAAAATAAAAACTAAATAAAAGAGAGTGTTGTCGTTATTGAAAATTCGTTTAGCTTTTTGCATCTAAACCTGCAGCGCAGTAGTGGGGGTGAGTTTTGTAATTTATAAGAGTCATGAGCTTAATTATGTATATTTGGATCTGTTCTGAGGTCACGCATAAATAAAGAGAGATAAAACCCGCCTGGTGCGCAGCATTATTTAATCCTTCACTTGAACAGATCCATGATAGAGTAATACTTTGAGCTGTTTTTTAGTTTGGGGGCGACATGGCTTCGACGTGGGTCGTGAAGCTTAAGGAGCATACCGGGGAGTATGAGGACCTCGATAAAAACATACACCATATAATTGATAACAATCAATTACCACTTGCTGCTTAATTGACAGCAACGATTGCAGGTAGCGTGGTGGCGGCCGTTTGTAATCGTCATTTAGTCACCTCGATGTTTGGTGTTTTCTCCAGGCCAAACATTTAAATAAAGCTGGGGGAGTGACTGAGCTGATTTTGTCTGTGGAAGCTGTTCAGTCAAACCAAAACACTGACTAAGTATGTAGCGCCTTAATGTGAATCACTTGCGGACGTGGGTTCGATTCCCACCGCCTCCACCAAATAATTTAACTAGAAACATCCCCCTTTTGGGGGAAGTCGTAACCCATTTGAATCACCAAATAAACCAAGGAGCCTCCACAGTTGGCTCCGCCTTGAGTGTGTTAGCAGAAATTAGCGAATGTTAATCTGCTAGGTCACACTTCAGTCACACATTTTGAACCCATGAATCGGGTTGTCTACGTGAGTAGACTTTCAAAATGTGCTGAATGAAAATCCAGTCTGTTTTCAACAAAGTGCGAGTTCCACATCTACGTGTTTTTCCATACACATGTAGAAAGGAACATTTATGTCTAAAAGAAGCGGTCAAAAACACATAACCCTAGAGAGTCGTACACTCCAATTCCTGCGCCAGCAGTCGGGGCTGAGCACCAGAGGTGCAGCCAAGGCATCGGGAATTGGGGACGGTATTATTAACCATCTAGAGCACGGGCGAGTCCGTGTGCATCCCCATCATTTGGAAAAGTTACTCCCGGCCTATGGGGCCACCTTCAAAACCTACGAGATGTTTGCATCAGGCAAGGTGGCACTGCCCCTAGACTTGAGAAAAGAATGTATTGAAATCGTTCAATCCATGTCTCTAGGGCAACTACAAACTGCACATCCCGTGCTTCGTTCACTTTCAAATAACAACTAGGAGGATTTAAATGTATAACTTATTACTACGCTTAATGTTTATCGCTGCACTTCTTCAGTTTGGTATTTCACTATCTGAAGTCGAATTCTGCTGGTCGCGCCAATGCGCCCAGCGGATCGAGAAACACTCGCGAGATATTTTGAAAATCGACTGGAAGCCTATTGTTGTTTTTCCAGAGGAGGCGAAGCGGTTTAGGTGACACATATAGAGGAGCCACCACGGCCTTCCATTTGCACAAAATTCTGATAAAAACGTGAATTTGTGCAATTTATGGAATAAAAGACCACTATGGCGTTGGTTTTTAATAGAAAAATAAATCCTTTCGAGGCAGAACATCTTGTATCAATAGCTCGTATAATAGCAGATACGGAATCTGGGCTAACGGGATCACAAATTGGAAATGCTTTAGCTCAATCTAAAATTCCAGATGTGGATACTGGAAATACGAAATGGAAAAGATTATTCAATGCATTTGTTACATTCCAAAACGAGCATCAGGTCGGAAACCATGTAATTGTTTTTTTGAGTAGGGCAATGAATCCGGTAACATATACGGATAAAAGGGATCTTTTTGATTTACGGAGAAATCAGCTTAACCAAGTACTTTGCTTTTCTGGGTATGAGATAGGAATTGATGGCAAAGTGAGGAGAGTCTCGCGAGCTTCAACTCTTTCTGAAGCCCAGCAGCGAGCCAACAAATTGAAGTCGATATTAGACTCAAGAAATGCTCATCAGGAGATATTTAAATTTTGCAATGCCGAAATAATTTCCGATAATTATTTTCATGCGGTTGTTGAAGCTATGAAGAGTATAACAAGTCGATTGCGATCTTTGTCAGGGCTAGATGGTGATGGGGCCCAGTTAGCCAGAGATGCTTTGACCGGTAATGCAGAAAAGAAACCAATTCTAGCAATAAATTCCTTCAATTCAAAAACTCTCGTCGGTGAGCAATCTGGATTTATGAATCTTTTGATCGGCCTTTATGGGACTGTAAGGAATCCACTAAATCACGAGGCCAAAATAGAGTGGGAAATGGACGAATGCGATGCTGTAGATATTTTAACCGCAATTTCTTTTGTCCATAGGAAACTTGATAGAGCTATCAAACTTTGATCTCAGAATTATTATTTACTTAGCATATTAAACACTTCATTAAAATATGTTGGCAGCGGATCTAAAAGTACTCTAAAATCATCGGGTTTACCTTTCAATGCTCTGGAGACATCGACATAGCCCAAGTGATCTGGAAATCTTTGAGCTAATTTTTGAGTAACAACTCTGTCTGAAAATCCAATTTCATAAAGTGCGATTTCCGTAGTCTTCATTAAGCCATATTTAACTCTTTTTTGAATCTTTCGAATTACGTCGGGTACTGTTGTATCAGAGAACAGAATTTGAAAATCATCTTCATTTGTTGTAGTAGGCATGTTTTCTAAAAGCTCACCGATCGCACCTAAAATAAGCATCCCATCATATGCAAATCCTCTTTCACACATTTCTACTACAGTTTGTATTTTAATTTGGCGTTTTTGTTTTCCATCCTTGAGATATGCTGATTTTGATTGAAGATTTGCTAAAATCTCAAAAAATGGTTTTCCCGAAATCCAGTCGTTCGCCATGTTAAAACGAGCTCGTTTAGGGTAGCACTTGTTATAATCAGAATTTTGGATTAGCTCGTCGATTAACGGCAACAAACAGTTAAAAAGAGCCGATTCATCATCCGAATTACGGACAATTTCGTCTTTATTGTCAACAAGCCACTGCTCAATGATTTTCAATTCAGGTAGACCAAGTAAGGTTCGGCCAAATGCCTTTTTTCTTGCTGAATTATTTTTGAGATCTTCAATGGACTTTGCTACTAACTTAAACAAATTTACCAGATGTACCTTCATGTCATCCGAAGCCAAATGATATGCCAGAGTGCTCTTGGAAAGATCTTCCGCTTGCGACTCATTCACTTCATTTTTTGAAATCTCAACTGTCGCAATCAAATAACTTTGAATGTTCAATAAGATGCCGATTTTATAACTGAACTGTTTTGTAATTACAGCTTCGTCAAATCCGGAGCTGCCAAATTTTGTAACTATTTCCTGTATAGTAGTCTCTAAAGTAGTCGGATCATTTAAATATGACTCAAAAATAGATATAAGGTTTAGCTCAAGCAACATGTCCTTTTTCTTATTCCTTATTTTTTCAAAGATTGAAAGAAGAGAACTTGCGCATGGTTCAGAATTTTTTGGTTCCATGAGATATCTTATCTCCCTCCACATCCAATTCTTTCGAAATGATCTTCGATTGTCATATACCTCGGGGTCAGCAAACAAAATGCTACCCTCAGTATGCATTCCGGCTCTCCCTGACCTGCCAATTAGGTTGTGAAAGTCTCTGACTTTGATTTTTTCTCCAGCTTGATAAATGCTAGTGAAGATTAAATACCGAATAGGAAGATTTACTCCTTGAGCTAAAGTAGAAGTGCATACCACAAAATTTGCACTTCCGTTTCGCATTGAATGCTCTACACATAATCGTAATCCGTGAGGTATGCCGCCATGGTGACTTAAGATTCCCAATGTAGTGCATCTGGCCTCAGGTGAGTCACTCCCGAGATTTTCTTCGAACAATTTAGCAACCCTGCCCATTTCAACTTCATCTGAACACCGAAACGGGCTATCAGTACTGACACCTCGTGAATGAATATCCAACAACTGATCGCATACTTTTGCTGCTGTAGTTTTTAATCCACAAAAAATAGCAACACTACCATTTTTCACCAACTTTAAGCCCAGAAATATAGCAACAGAAGAACCTTCTGCTTTTGTTGGAAACAGTCTTGTCTTTCGTTCCCTTCCTTTCTTTGGAAGCTCTTGAGATTCAATGACTCTGGGAACATAAAATAATTCGTCATCGATATTTGGATGGTTAACATATTGGATTCTTCCTCGAACAGTATTCCATGAAGCAAAGCCAACAGTCCGGTAAGTGGGGTGCAACCCCTCGCCCTTTACGACAACTCCACTTTCCCCATTAAGCCAATCATTTATAGCATCAGCATTGGGAAGCACGGCCGATATTAGTACCTTCTGTGTTGTTTCTGGAAGAAGTTGTTTTAGAGCTGTAATTAAAAGTTCATAGGTCACACCTCTTTGACCACTGTCAAATTGATGACCCTCATCAAATATCACTATACCGATTTTTCTTCCAATTTCAGGATTTTGTCTTAGGACATAAACCAACTTTTCAGGTGTCACTACAATAATTTGCTTTTTGTTGGCCATTAAAATTTTATTGGCATCAAAATCACTTTGAAACACATCAGATAGCTCTGTGACAGAAATATTTTCGTCGGACAAACTGCCTCGTAAGTCATTTTTTATTTCGTGACACAAAGCCTTGAAGGGCGCGATGATTACAGCAAGATGTGTTTGCTCTCTAAGGAATGTAGATCTCAATATAATTTCAACTGATTTAGTTTTACCCGTACTGGTCGGCATTTGTATTACTGAAGATTGGCCCGTAAATACTTTGTTTTCTGCAAGTAAGAGTTGAGAGGGCCACAACTCTCTTATAAATTTTGCGCTACTCAAGACCGGCCTCCAAATGGACAGATCAATCCCAGTAGATGCTGGCAAAATATTCCACACACTATTCATAATTCGGAAGCGCACAATAGCAGCTATCAAATCCGCTAGTAATAATTCCCTCGGAGTTCCATTAACATAAGCCAATTCTCTTAAGTTCTTTAGCTCCATCTCTAAATGGTGACGATCAGAGCCCAAAAAAAAATAGTTATTTGCTAATATCAAAATTCTATTTGCTATTTGAGAATATTGAAGAGATTCGTTGCACTTACTACCAAACTCCGAGGTTAAAATGTATTTCAAAGCTATATCCAAGCCCCCAACATCATCTCTTAATTCTTCACGTTTTCCACTCATGCTCATTACATTTGAACTGCCAGGAAGTCGACATAGGTAGTAACTTGCAGCACATAACAACCTAAGATAAGGATCTATCTCAGGGTGAAGTTTTGACTGAATATAGGCATCGAAAAAGTAAGCTGCAAAACTAAGCTCACCAAGATCACTTAATATGCTGTTTAACTCAAATTCATCAGAGCTACCAATTCTTGCCGCAACATCACCTAACAAACCTATTGAAAGTGAAAACAGTCGAGACGGGTCTCTAGGAATATCAATGTGATATTTAGGAGGAACCTCATATTCATACATTTTCCCCTTAGATTGAGTTATTGCGAGTAAATGTTTTGAATTTTGCTCAACCTTCATCGTTGGCAGCCAGTTCATAAAGTTGATGAGTGAGTTTCATTAGATCGCTCCCATACATCGCAAGTAGAATTAGTCGTTCTGAGGCGGGATGCGTTTCAGTATTAGTATCTTTAACGACATCTTTGTCATAAATATTTGTAGCAAATACAGCTACTGCACCATGTACTTCTTTGTATGGTTTGTCTTCGATATTTTGAAATCTCTCGACATTTTTTGCACTTTCGAAGTCACTCTTATCTAAAAACCTCTGCTTTATGGCATTCAGTGTCTCAGCTTTTCTTAGAATGTCTTTTGCAGAATCATTCACCGCATCTTGTAATCGGGGGTTACACTTGTTGCCCGTAAATTGTGCCTTAATTTCATAAATGGCAAGTTCATCTTCTGACGAACTTTTATTGGGTGCTAAAAACTTAAATCCGATGATGTCACAACCCTTATCGGATTCGTTGCGGACTGACTTGTCTCTATACCGTCCGCGTGGGACCCAGTATTTCAAAATATATTGCAAATAATCAGCTATGAGTATTTCAGCAAAGTCACCAGATCGGATACTTGGCCCTGGTGGATTACTTTGGTCAGGGAATTTTATGTTTTCTAAGTACTGCTTGCGACTCAGGCCCGTACCACTTCTCAGGCTATCAATTTCAGTATCAAGACAATAGTGATTTCTAAAATGTTTCGCCCAGGATTTCAGCACCACGTTGTCAGCTTCATGTTTGAGCTCCCAGATTGGTATTTCAACTCCATCTGATGTTCGTACAGTCTGAGTTGTCGGTTTTAACCACTTAGTAATGTGTTCAGAGCTCCAAGGCATCGCAAATTTCCTGGTCTAATGAAGTTATTTTTAAATGTTGTTCGCCATTACAGTTTTGGCTGGCAGGTATCGTTATTGTTACAGAGGTTCCTGCGCCTAGAGTTGAATTAATTTGTATTTCTCCACCCCAATGTCTTACTTTCTGAAAAGCATGCAGAAGTCCTCTGCCTCGTCCCTGGCCTCCCTTAAACGTAATCTGTTGTTTACCAAGTTTCTCAATATACTCGTCAGGAATACCTGATCCATTATCAGCAACTATTATTTTGCAAAACTCTTCTTGATCTGAGGCTATTACAGACACAACCCCGCCATCTGGCCCATAAGATTCCACTGCATTATTAATTAAGTTTGAAACTATAGCCTTAAGCTCCAGAGAATCCGTTTTGACAAACTCATTACCGATATTCCCTTTATTTAAAAATTTGAGCACTACGTTCTTCTTCTTAGAAAGTTCAATGCGCTTCTGATTAATAATTTCTTCTAAGAAAGATGGAAGAAATATCAGGTCATCAAATGCAAGATTGAGTTTTAGATCAAATTCACCTGAATTATTTTTCTGACTTAATTTCTCAGAAAGCCCCTTTATCTCTTTTACAGAATTTGTAAGAACTCTTTTCAAACGTTCTGGAACTCCAGTTAATGTTGGCAGCATCATTTCTATGGCAATAATCGGCGAGCGGATATTGTGGGCAACATCTCGGGCCATTTGAACCTTAGCTTGGATTCTTTCGGCTTCGATAACTTTGTCTCTAGATTTTTCTATTGCGCCCAGCAAGTTATCAAATTCATGAGTAAGAAAGGCTACCTCGTCCTTTCCTTTTAGGTTAATTCTATCGCCAAGTTCCCCATGGTCTTTGATGTGCCGTACTCTATCGACGGCTTTTTCAATTTTGTAAACTAATTTTCGGGAAAGAAACCGGCCAAATAGTAGCGAAAGGAGTAGATTTCCGAACAATAAATAAATGCTGGCCTTAGTGGTTGCAGCTAACATTGAGGTTAGCTCAGCTTTTGAAACTTCTGATTCCAATACGTAGTAATATTCGCCGTTCTTTGATGTTTTAGAGTTGTCACATTGAGAGCAACTTGGATGGCTAGATGCCACCTTCGAGTAGAATTTAAAGCTATCTGATGATTCCACGACGTTTTTGAAATCGTCCGGTAATTTAGTTGTGCCATCTTCAAATTTTACATCTTTAGCAGCAAAACGACCAAAGGAAGTGCCGTCGGGCGAATAGAGCGCCATTGATCGCATATTTGAATCAGAACTTAAGGCTTCAGCCAAAGTACGTGCAATAAAATCAACCCTCACGCCAACTTCAATTATACGGGAGCGACTGCGGTTAGCCACTGAAAGAAACTTAAATGGCTTTGGCTCTGGATTTGGTTGAATTACAGGTGTTGCAATGAAATCTTTTGTGCCTGCAATGAGCTGTCTATATTCATCCGAAAATGAAAACAAATTCGGAATCAAGGAGGGATCTTCATTGGTTGACCTGATAAATTTACCTGTGCGATCAATGACAAAAATATGGGTTACATTGAGTTCAGTCGTCATTGCCTTTAGTTCACTGGTTGAAAGGAGTCCCTTTTCGGCGTCCTTGGCAGCGACAACTTTGGCAGCGTTAAGCATTAGTTGCTCTGTGTTGGCATCTAGGCGAGTTAGGGTATCGCCTAGAATTTTTGTCAAAACTGAATAGCGAGAAATGAACTTTTCTTTTGTATTTGCACTAACAAAGTAATGGGCCGTCCAAATAATACCGCCACCCACAATAAATGTGGCGGCAAAGACTGAAATAAAGATTTTTTTAGAAAACCTCATTCAATTACCTCTCTTGTCCTGGCTCCCTTGTGAATCTTTGGATGTCGTTGCTTAGATGAGGGAATAGTTCAGTCATTTTTTCTCTGGTACCAACTTCAAAATCTTCAAATTCAAAACCTGGGGCGACAGTTGTTCCGAGCAAAGCCCATTGGCCACCTTCAACAAGGCGAAGTGCTTGCCAAACTCCTTTGGGGACGACCACCTGTGGAGTTTCTCCTCCTAAAATATCATTGCCTAAAATAAATCGTGAAAGGTTTCCTTGGTCGTCAAATTGAATCATCTCTACAGGGTCACCGGCATAGAAGTGAAACACTTCATCGCTTTTGATTCGGTGAATGGCGGAAAAGCTCTCAGCACTGACTAAGTAGTAAATAGCTGTACTAATAGACCGTTTCGATTCTGCATCAATCCCAAAGGTTTTAGCGGGTAACTTTTCACCTTCACTTCGATAAGTCTCACGATAGTATCCACCTTCTTCTGGCAGCGGAACCAAGTCCAATTTTTCGATGATTTCTTGTGCGCTTGGCATATTTTCTCCTCCCTTTGCATTTGAGCTAATACATAAAGCCATCAAAGCGACCGTAAAAAACAATGATAACTTCATATTTCACTCCGTTTCTCGCGCCCTACATGTTGCGAATAAAAATGTGCATGATGATTTCTGGCCGCCGTCTTTTTCTCTGCTTTAAGTCCTAGTTCCTGAATTCTTCTAAAGACGGTTGTGCGACCAACTCCAATCTTATGGGCAATTTCACTAACATTGCCATTTGCCGCTTCTATTGCAGCTCGAAAATACTCACGGCTCGCTATAGTGAAAAACTCATTGTATTTTTCCGGCGTAAGATCGGAAGGGGCCTCTGGCAAAGAGCAAGTAATCTGCCTTAAGCGATAAGCCAAGTTTTTGGGTGTATGAATGGTGACATCTTCAAATATAATTTCTGTGGATGATCGCCGTCTTGCGGAAATGCAAGCGCGCTCAATTGTGTTTCTCAGTTCACGGATATTGCCGGGCCAATCATAGTCACCAAGTGCTCGAATTGCCTTGTCATCTATTTTGAAATTTGATCCACCGATTTGTAAGGTAAATAGTTTTGCCAAGTCAGGAATGTCTTCCATTCTAAGGCGTAAAGGAGCCGTTTCAATTCTTACCACGTTGAGGCGATGATAAAGGTCTTCACGAAACTTACCTTCAGCAATCATTTTTTCGAGGTCTTTATTCGTGGCTGCTATAACTCTACATTTTACTTTGATAGTTCGGTCATCACCAACACGGGTGAATTCACCCTCTTGAATGACTCGAAGTAAGCGCACTTGTGCAGCCATTGGCATTTCGCCAATTTCATCTAAAAATAAATCTCCATTGTGAGCTAACTCAAAGCGGCCGGGCCGATCCTGTAATGCCCCTGTGAAAGAGCCTTTTTTGTGCCCGAATAATTCGCTCTCTAATAGATTTTCTGGAATAGCTCCGCAGTTAATAGCAACAAAGGGACGCTTGCCATCGTCTTCAATGGCATTGAGCCTTCGCGCAATTAATTCTTTTCCAGTTCCACTTTCTCCGGTGATCAACACATGGGCAGAAGTGTTTCTTAAATCTAAAATGCTTTCTCTTAACTGCATTGTCGCGGGACTCTTGCCAACAATCTCATATTTAAAAGCATCTTTAACTTGCTGCTCTAGCGTTAGAAGTCTGCGGTTAGACGCTGCCTTGGAGACGGCAACAGGAATTCGCACCAGTAAATCGGGAATTATATTTTCTGATTTAATAACGTAATCATCAGCACCCAAAGCAATGCATCGCTTGACCGTGCTAAAATCAGAATCAGAGGTCAGCATAATCACGACCGCATTTGGGTTGATGTCTTTGATTTCAGAGATCAGGCTAATCCCATCACCATCGGGAAGCCCCTTATCTAGGATTACAACGTCAAAAGCTGTCTTTTGTAGGGCTTGCTTCGCTGACTTAATGTCAGAAGCCCCAGTGACATCGTTGTAGACCCCAAGAAGCTGAGTAACCGCATCTCGGAAAGACTCCATATCTTCGACTAAAAGAATTTTAAAATTTGATTTCACCCCAAAACCCTCTCCCGTAAAGGTTTTGCAGGTGTAGCATAATTTTTAAACAAGTCCCAAATAAAATTATTAGTGTTTCAAATATGGGATTATAAGCGTTTCAATGTGGGGATTTTTAGCTTCAAAGCCAATTAGATTAGTAAACGCAATGACTTTATGCAAAAAATGACCTTATGCATGATTATCATTAAGAATAGTTTTTGATTCTTTTAGTATGAAAAATGCAGACCTTAAAAACAAGAAAGCAATTCCTACTCCCACTATCAGGTCAGGCCATTTTGTATCTGTAAGAGCAACAAATCCCGCAGCTACTAGCACTGAAACATTGGCTATAATGTCATTGCGGGAACAAAGCCATACCGAAGTGAAATTGATATCATCAGATTTGTGGCGAGTCAGTAGCGCTAGACAAACAAGATTGAGTCCTAGAGCAATAACTCCAATCACTCCCATGGCTGTTGGATTGGGGTTCGCTTCAAAGAACACTCTATAAGCTGCTTGGATTCCAAATGCCAAGCCGAGTACGACCATAAGAACTGCTTTAAATTGTGAGGCTTTTGCTTTTGCGGCAAGGCCTCGATTTACCACATATAGACTGCTTCCGTAAGCTAATGCATCGCCAAACATGTCGAGAGAATCCCCGGTTAATGCCAACGATTGGTAGAAAATGCCAGCAGAGAACTCGACAAAAAACATCACTAAATTAATACCCAAAACAATCCAAAGTACTTTTGCTTGGCGTTTTGCAAGCAATTTCAGGTCCTCTTCTTTTCTATTACAACAAGAATCAGCCAAACAAACCTCCAAGATACAGCTTTAACTACCATTGTTTATGCAATTAGGGGAAGTTTCAATTTCAAGTGTTGAGTGCTTGATAGAAAATTTCTCCCGTAAGGAATTTCTAATATCATTTTTAATCTTCTCAATTGATGGAAGGTCATTTTCGCCTACTACAACATGGCCCTCCAGTAGAACTTTCTTGTCATCAAGTTGCCATACGTGAATGTGGTGTGCACTTTTAACTAAGCTCACTTCTTCGATAGACGTTTTTATTTCATCAATATCTAAATGGGTCGGTGTGCTTTGCATCAGCACTAAAATGCACTGTCGTATCAGAATGAATGCTTGGTAAAGTACATAGAAAGAAATCATTACAGTAGCAACAAGATCAATCGCATAGATTTGGTAGTTTATGATTAATACCCCTGAAATTATAACTACCACTGACGCGGCTGCATCCGATACGTTATGGATAAATGCGGCTTTGATATTCACACTGTCTTTAGACCCAGAGTAGGTGAGTAAGGCCGTAAACACATCTATGACTAGTGCAACGGTTGCAACCCAAACAACAGTCCATCCATCAATAGAATTTTGATCAAAATATCTGTTTGCAGCTTCATAAAGTAGATAAAGCCCAACAACCACCAGGGTTGTGCTGTTTATCAAGGCTCCAAGGATCTCAGCCCGTTTGTATCCATAGGTCATCCTTTGATTGGGCGGTATTTTGGCAATTTTAGCAGCGATAGCGGCTATTGCGAGAGCGCCAGCATCACTGAAATTATGTAAGGCATCGGCCAATAATGAAAGGCTTCCTGAAAGGACGCCCCCCACAATTTGAAACACAGTAAGAATAATGTTGATAAACACAGCCAAGTAAAGCTTCTTGGTAGAGCTAAATTCGTGGTGACTATGATCGTGACCCAACCTCTACCCCCTAATGGCTCATGCCCGAATCTACAACTTTCATTTTACTCTCAAGAAGTCGGTAGACAATAGGGAGAACAATGAGCGTTAGTATCGTTGCGGAGATTATTCCCCCAACAACCACTGAAGCCAATGGTCTTTGAACTTCAGCTCCACTCCCCGTGGAAAGCATCATTGGTAGAAACCCGAAGGCCGCAGCCGATGCCGTCATCAAAACTGGCCTCAACCGCATTTTTGTACCTTGTTGAATCAGTTCGTCTCCCGTTAGTCCATCAAGTTTTAGTTTATTAAAGTAGCTCACAAGAACTACTCCGTTGAGCACGGCGATTCCTGATAGAGCAATAAACCCAATGGCAGCGGATATACTAAAATTTAATCCGTTGAGCATAAGACCAATAACTCCCCCAATGAGTGCCATTGGAATACAGCCAAAAATGATGAATGTTTGCGTGAGACTCTTAAAGGCCATAAAAATCATTACAAAGACTAAAAGTAGTGCTAGTGGCACGACTATCATCAGTCGATTTCTAGCTTTCTCCAAATTTTTAAAGCTGCCACCCCATTCGATATAAGTTCCAGGTGGCAGTTTTAGTTCTTTATCAACGGCAGCCCTTGCTTCCTCAACAAAGCTCGCTGTGTCTCTTCCGCGTACATTTATTAAAACGGCAGCTCGTTTCTTTGAAGATTCTCTACGTATGTCACTAAAAGTTTCTTCAATTTTAACCTCAGCTAAGTCTTTAATAGGAACAGTGAAATTTTCGCCAGCGCCGACCGGAACTTCTTTTATCGATGCAAGGCTTGAGCGATCTTTTTCACTTAGACGCACTACAATTGGAAATCGCATTACACCCTCATATAGGCTACCTGCTTCTGTTCCACCAATTGCTGTTTCCACAGTGGCAAGTACATTTTCCTTGGCAATGCCCAGTCGTTGAAGTTCAGCATTGATTGGATTAATTCTTAAAACAGGAGATTTCCCTTTTGATTCTTCTTCAGCCTCGCCGACACCTTGGATTCGTCCTATGATTTGTGCGGCGTTAGAGGCCACTTCAGTGATTTCATCCATATCTTCGCCGAACACCTTCAAGGCTACGTCCGCTCTAACACCCTCTAGAAGTTCATTAAATCTAAGTTGAATGGGCTGAGAGAATATAAGCGATTGACCGGGAATCAGAGATTCTAGTTTCTCCTTAATATTTGCAATCAACTCATTTTTAGTTTTCTTATGGCCATCATTTTTTGGCCATTCGGATTTATCTTTTAATAAGATATAAGTGTCAGAAAGATTTGGTCCCATAGGGTCAGTGGCGACTTCTGCCGTTCCTATTCTCGATAACACGCGATCGACTTCAGGAAATTCTAAAATGACTTTTTCAGAAAGTTTTTGCATTTCAACAGATTGATCGATGCTTATATTGGTCGGCCTGACAAATTGAACAGCGAATGATCCTTCATCAAGTTGGGGCAGGAAATCTGACCCTAAAAAAGAAAATAATATTATACCCGCTGCAAAAGCAGCAACTCCAATGCCAACGATGATTAACTTCATCTTTAGAGCTGCCTGAATAATGGGGCTATAGATTCGTTCAATTTGTTCCATGATCCAAGGCTGTTTAGTTGAAACATTCCCGGAAAGAAAGTTAGCTGCAAGTGCTGGAATTGTGGTGAAAGAAAAAATAAATGCTGACCCGAGGGCAAAACAGAAAGCGGCCGCCATAGGAATAAACATTTTAGCTTCTACACCTGTCAGGGCAAAAATAGGAAGGAAAACGACAATGATAATCATCTGCCCAAAACCC
>CAYMKD010000012.1:0-17126 GCA_964390435.1 uncultured Pseudobdellovibrionaceae bacterium
GAGGTGTGATCCAAGGAGCTGACAGGTCATAAAGAGCAGTGAGATCTCCTAAAAGAGCCCAATTTTCAGAACCTTTTGCGGTAGTACCTAAAAAACTAGAAATTTGCCCATCAATTCCATTAGCACCTCGATTGCCGTAAATACTTTTTAGTTTCAAATTGCTATTACTTGCAAAATCCCATTCGCGAATAGGCAAACTATTGCCCAAATAAAGTTGGGTGTTGGAATTCATATTTAAGCTCATTTGATTTACAAGGCCTGGTTCAGATTGAGGGTATTCTGCTAGCAGGTTATTTTTAAGCTCATAAGTTTTTTGATCAATCGCCGAAACTTCACTATAATTTTTATTTTTATGAAGAGTGATTTCAGACAAATTAAAAATATCTAGCAAATCAAAAGTAGAGCTTGAGCGACTTAAACCACTGTACTTTCCTAGTGCAAAGTTAAGCACGGGTAAATGTTTGTATTTATCTTCTAAGTCACGCCACAGGCGCACAAGAGGAACGCCACCAATTCGCAAAATAGAATCAACCTGGCCTTTTTGTATGAGTTTATTAAGACTAGCTTCGCCGCCTTTGAGTAAAAGAGGTTCTAAAGAAGTCTGTCCTCTTAAGTTAGAAAGAGATTCTGCGTAAATAGGAAGGTTGAGTTTTGATAACAGAGGACTTAGCTCTTCACATAAAGAACTAGGTAAACTGCTTGCGATAATTACGGGGCTTGTTTTGTTAAAGAAATCTTTTAATTCTGAGAGATCTCGTAAAGATTTAGACTTGCGGATAGAGCCAGATTTTTTTTCTGGCGAAACTCTCCAAGGTTTTAAATTTTCATCAATCAGGGGTTCTGAAAAGCAAACATTTACATGCAGCGGCTTTTGTTGTGACCAATCTAGAAAACTAAAATTTTCACTTTGTACATCTATATCAAAAGTTTTTTCCACGTAATGAGAGAAAATTCCAATTTGTTCAATGGTTTGAGGAGCTCCACTGCCACGATAATTTTTAGGCCGATCTGCCGTAATCAACATTAATCCCAAATTGGAGTAAGTGGCTTCTACGGCTGAGGGTAAGAGTTCCGCAACAGCGGTTCCTGAAGTGGTGATAACGGCGACGGGTTTTTGTAGGGACATGATTCGTCCTAGAGCAAAAAAGCTTGCCGAGCGCTCTTCAAAGAAATGATAAACTTTTATATGTTCACAAGCTAAAAGCGCCATAACAAGAGGAGAGTTTCTAGCGCCAGCACAAAGGCAAAACTCATGAACTCCAGCTTGGAGAGCCTCAGTAATAACTTTTTTGGCTAAACTCATCGAGCCTTTTATTTCAGTACTCACGCTTCACCTTTAAAAAGTTTAAAAACCGCTGAGCGCTTTTGCCGCAGCTCTTGCCATTCTCGTGCAAACTCACTTTGTGATAAATAGCCACATCCTGAACCAATAAAACTTTTTTGGTTAAACCACTGCAAGTTTCGAATCGCAACAAAACAAGTAAATTTGTCACCAATTTTAAACCCAATGGGAGCACCAAAGCTTCGCCGCTCGTAAGGTCCCGCCAAAAGAGATTGATAATCAGAGAGTTTTTCACTTGGGAGAACTCCAAGAGCGGCTGTTGGATGCAAGCACTTAATAAGCTCTTCAGGGGGAGTGGGGTGATTGAGCTTAAATTCAAGATCTGTTTTTAAGTGTAGGAGTGTGGGAAGTTCTAAAATTTCAGTTTTGTAAAGATGAGCTTCGCCATGGGCTTTAAGTTTAAAGCAAATATCCTGTACAACAAAATCATGCTCAGCTCTCTCTTTTGGATCTTCCAGTAAATTAAGGCGCTCATTTAAATCTGTTTTTGGGCAAGTGCCGGCCAAAGCCATGGTTTTTAAACTGAGCCCCTCTTGTTTAAACAAGAGCTCGGGAGTGGCACCAATCAGACCAAAATCTTGAGCCCAATAACCATGGCAAAATAAATTCTCAGGAGCTTCTAGTAAATGGCTTAAAAATAAAGCCCGCAGAGCTAAAGAGGGTGTGGTATTTGTTTGCGCCATAACAATTGGAACGGCTTTTTTGATCTCACCTGCGTTTAAGGCTTGATGAATTTTACCAAAGCGTTCTTGGGCCTCTAGTTGATCTGGTTCTTGCCAGCAGCCCCAGAAATTCCTAGCTTCTTTTTTTCCAGCCTCGATATAGGGGGAGAGAAGTTCTAAAAACTCTTTTTTTATTAAGCTCTTATGGTGTTTAAAGTTTTTTGTAGGCTTTGGGTTATGTAAATAAAAGTCGTTGATGTAAACATAGAAGTCTTTATTTTGCGTGAAGTTTTCAGTAAGTTCGAGGTCCCAAAAAAGCTCTAAGGAGTCAGGGCCGCGCCGCCAAAAAGCTCCCTCAGTTAAAAATGTCTTGAACTCACTATGCGTCATGTTAATTTATCCCTTAGGCTCTTTTGTTTGAGCAGGACTTTGAGTTTATTTGATGATAGTAGTGTTGAACTTGGTCATAGCACAAAAGGACGATAGATGAACTTAAAAACCCGCGCAATCAAAGTCGGAGCCATCACTATTGGTGGGCCTGAGTTTGTAACTATTGCGGGCCCTTGTTCAATTGAAAGCGAAGACCAATTTAAAAGCACAGCTTTAGCTGTTAAAAGTGCTGGCGCGATGCTTCTTCGTGGCGGAATTTGGAAACTCCGTACCAGCTCAAAAACTTTTCAAGGTTTAGGTTCACCCGCTTTTGATATGGTTAAGAGAGTCTGCCAAGAAGCTGGTTTGGGCCTAACTTCAGAAGTAACAGATCCAAGACAAATTGAAGAACTTCATGACGTAGTAGATGTCTATCAAGTTGGCTCACGCAATATGCACAACTACGCTCTTCTTAAAGAGCTCTCTTTAACTAAAAAACCAATTTTGCTTAAGCGTGGTTTTGCGGCTCTTGTTGATGAGTGGCTTAAAGCCGCTGAATATGTTGCCGCTGGTGGAAATGAAAATATTATTTTATGTGAACGTGGAATTCGTACTTTTGAAACTTCAACTCGTAACACTCTAGATTTAAATGCCGTTGTTTATGTTAAAGAGCGAAGTCACTTACCTGTTATTGTAGACCCTTCTCACGCAGTAGGCGTGCGATCCTTAGTAACACCACTAGCTCTAGCGGCGGCAGCTTGTGGCGCTGATGGTTTAATTGTTGAAGTTCATCCGCATCCAGCAAGTGCTTTGTCTGATGGTGAGCAGGCTTTGACTTTTGAAGACTTTGAAAACCTTATGCAGAAGTTAGAGAGAGTGTTGCTTGCCGTAGATCGCCCACTGGCACGACCTACAAGATTAGATCGAACTTCGAATCATACTTATGTGCAAGCTCCTCAGGTGACTCAATGAATTTAAATGGTCCTGATGCAAACACAGTACAAAAAATGTTTGGCCGAGTGGCCGGCAAGTATGATTTAGCAAACTCAGTTTTATCTGCGGGCATTCATCATCTTTGGCGCCAAGAGGTTATTAAGATTGCCAAAGTAAAAGAGGGGCAGTCGGTTCTTGATTGTGCCACTGGAACTGGGGATTTAGCCATAGAGTTTAAAAAAGCAGTGGGTGCCCATGGCCAGGTTACGGGCACAGATTTTTGCCCAGAAATGCTTGCAAAAGCCCCACTTAAAGCCCAAGCGCAGGCTTTGGATATCAAGTTTGAACTAGCTGATGCTATGGCTTTGCCTTTTGCAGATCAGAGTTTTGATATTGTGAGTATCGCTTTTGGTATTCGGAATGTGTCGAATCCGGCTAAGGCTCTGGCCGAAATGGCTCGTGTGACAAAACCTGGAGGCCGAGTTATGGTGCTTGAGTTTGGTCAGGTTCAAACGCCTGGGTTTAAACAACTCTACAATTTTTATTCTGAAAAGGTTCTGCCTCTTATTGGGGGCATGGTTACGGGTGAGCGCGAGGCTTATGAGTATTTACAAAAATCCTCAGCCAGCTTTCCTAGCGGCGAAGCCTTTGTGAATCTCATGCATTCAACAAGAGCCTATAATCAAGTTACTTATAAACCACTCTCATTTGGCATTGCTTATATCTACTCAGGGATTGTTAATTAGGGCTTAAAAGGCAAAAAAAACCCCCAAGGGAGACCGACCAAACCAAGGGGGGGGGAGAAGTCTGACCGGTCCTGGGGGACACAAATTAATAAAGCAAAGAAAATGCCATAAATAAAAGCCTTCTAAAAGGCTTTTAGGGCAAATTGTAAGAATTCAAGGGTGTCTAAGGGTTAGCCAGGGGCCGTTTTACGCCGCCTAAAGGTGTGGGAACATATTAAATCTCAGCTGGGGAGTCGTCGTTAAGGCTCTCTTTAATCTCGAGACGTTTTTCAGTTTTAGCACCCAGGTCTCTGAGCATTTCAGCTTGGCGGATGAGGTTGCCAGGGCCAGAGTCAATTTTTCTCATCACTGCTGAGTGAGCTTTTTGAGCAGCTTCGATTTTAGTGCCGACATCATCAAAGTCTCTAACAAGGCCAACGAATTTGTCGTAAAGAGCGCCACCTCTACGAGCAATTTCAAGAGCGTTTTTTTCTTGTCTTGCTTGACGCCAAAGTGCTGTAACAGTTTTAAGAGTTACAAGAAGAGTGGTGGGGCTTACAATCGCAATGTTTTTATCCCATGCCTCTTGAAAGAGTTCAGGCTTTAGTTTGAAGGCTAAGGCAAAAGCAGGTTCTAGCGGCATAAATAAAATCACAAAATCTGGAGAGGTTAGGCCTTCGGTCATATGATATTTTTTTTCGCTTAAACCATCGATGTGTTTTTTTAAGGCTTCAAGATGCAGTTTCGCATGGCGCTCTTGTTCGCTAGGTTCTTCAGCATTGGCGTAGGCTTCGTAAGCAGATAAAGTCATTTTTGCATCAACAATAATGTGTTTATCTTCTGGCAACTTTACAATCACATCAGGGCGCAGGATGCCACCATCAGAGCTGCGTAGTTGCATATCTGTACCTTGCAGAATGTACTCTTCACCGGCTCTAAGGCCTGAGCGTTCCAAAATGGACTCTAGAATCATCTCACCCCAGTTGCCTTGTTGTTTAACATCACCTTTAAGAGCACGAGTTAAATTAGTGGCATCTTGAGAAAGTTTTTGATTCATTTCTAAGAGTCTTTGTAGTTCTCCTTTTAAGTGCACTCTTTCAACCTGTTCAGCAGAGTAAGTGTCTTCTACTTTTTTTTGAAAATCCTTAAGCCGTTCTTTAAGGGGCTCAAGTAAGCCGCCAATATTTTTTAAATTTTGATCTGTAAACTTAATAGACTTTTCTTCAAAAATTTTCTGCGCTAAGTTTTCAAACTCCATGGCCATTTGTTTTGAAGAGGCTACTTGGGATTCATTTTGGGCTGTAATTTTAACTAGCTCTAAATTTTTTTGTTGCAGCTCTTGATAGAGAGAGGCGAGTTTTTTTTGGTGAGAGTTTTTTAACCATAAGGTGATCGAAAGGCTGCCAAAAACAAGGCCTATAAAAAGACTAAAAAAACTAAACTCCATGTCACTCCATATTGATTTTTTATTCGTCTTTGACTCAGAAGTTTGATACATCAAGCCCATTGATAAAGACCAATGCTTTATACAATAGAGCGCAAAAGATTGCGATTCCTGTTGTGCTGCGCGGCAATTACGGAGGTAATATGGATCAAATCACTGTGGATAAATCTAAAACAGGCTCGGTCAGTGCAAATCCAATAATTTCAAAAGAAAATTGGCTCACAATAAAAAAATATCAAGATATCAGGCTTGAAAAAACAAGTGATGGTATCGCTAAAATTACAATCAATCGTCCTGAGGTTCGAAATGCTTTTCGACCACAAACAGTGCTTGAGCTTAAAGAAGCTTTTGAGATTGTTCGTGAAGATGCGAGTGTTGGAGTGATTGTTCTAACAGGTGAAGGGCATGAGGCTTTTTGTTCGGGTGGTGATCAAAAAGTTCGTGGTGATGCAGGCTATGTTGGCCAAGATGGAGTTCCGAGACTTAATATCTTGGATGTGCAAAAACAAATTCGTGGTTTACCAAAACCAGTTGTCGCCATGGTTGCTGGGTTTGCTATTGGTGGCGGACATGTTTTACATATCGTGTGTGATTTAACAATTGCTGCAGAAAATGCGAAGTTTGGTCAAACAGGGCCTAAAGTTGGCTCCTTTGATGGCGGTTTAGGAAGCAGTTATTTAGCTCGTATCGTCGGGCAAAAAAAGGCTCGTGAAATTTGGTATCTTTGCCGTCAGTACGATGCCAAACAGGCTCTTGATATGGGACTTGTTAACACAGTCGTTCCTGTGGCTGATCTTGAAGTTGAAACCATGAAATGGTGTCGTGAAATGCTGGCGCACTCTCCAATGGCTCTTCGTTGTTTAAAAGCATGTATGAATGCTGATTGTGATGGGCAAATGGGTCTATTAGACTTAGCTGGTAATGCCACTCTTCTTTACTATATGTCAGAGGAAGCTCAAGAGGGGCGCGATGCTTATGTACAAAAACGAACTCCAGATTTTTCAAAATTTCCACGTCTGCCGTGATCTTAGTTAAAGCTTGGCTTTTGGCCTTTCGCCCGAAAACCCTTACGGCTGCACTCGTGCCTATTATGGTAGGTACAGCTCTAGTATATGCTTATGATTTTCCAATTTTTTGGTCTTATTCGATTTACGCTTTGTTATCAGCTTTGTTTATTCAAATTGGCACCAACCTAGTTAATGATGCTTCTGATTTTAAAAAAGGAGCAGATAATGAGAAGAGAATTGGGCCAAAACGTATTATGCAAAGTGGTTTGTTCACACATCAAAGAGTCATGCAGGTGGCAGGACTCATGTTTGTTTTGGCTTTAGTGTGTGGTGTGCCTTTAGTTTTGCGTGGCCAGTGGGTTATTTTGATTATTGGAGTCTTCTCTATTTTATGTGGCTATGCTTATACATCAGGCCCGTTTCCGCTCGCCTACAAAGGGCTTGGCGATCTATTTGTTATTATTTTTTTTGGTGTAATTGCTGTAAGTGGGATGTTCTACATTCATGTTTTGCATTGGCCTTTTATGCCAATGCTTGCAGGTCTGCAAATAGGTCTACTTGCCACAGCCCTTATTGCAATTAATAACTTAAGAGACTACCATGGTGACAAGGAAGTAGGCAAAAAAACCTTAGCCGTTAGATTGGGAATTTCAGCTGCACGTTTTGAAATTGCTCTTTGTATCTATTTGCCATTTTTTCTGAATTTATTCTGGCTAGTTTTTAATTGGTGGCAAGCAGTATTTTTACCTTTCTTAATTTTCCCTTTTTCTCACAAGTTAGTGAAAAATGTTTTTACCAATCCACCAAGTCCTGTTTACAATAGATACTTAGGCCAAGCAGCGTTGATTCATCTGTTGTTTGGTTTGTTATTTATTACGGGATTGGTACTTAAATGAAGATTTCTTATTGTCGCTACAAACTAAATCCTGCGGTGAACTTAAGCAATACTGTGCCAGCTGGGCGACCCAGTGAGGGGGCGTTGCTTAGAGTGCAGTGGTTTCAGGGGCCTTGTGGGTACTCGGACTGTCACCCATGGCCGGAGTTTGGCGATGAGCCACTAGATAAACAGATAGAACTTTTAAGTCGTGGACGACTTACGGCTCTTACAGAGCAAAGTATTTGGATGGCTAAGAGAGATGCTGTTTTAAGACGTGAAAAGCTCAATGCTTTAAAAATTTATGCGCGCCCTAAGAATCATTTTTTAATTACAGATTACAAAATAGTTACAGATTGGGATTTAAGCCAAGCCAAATTAAGTGGCTTTGGAACTATTAAAGTTAAGCTGGGGCGGGAGCCTGAAGCAGAAGCTGAATGGTTAAATCGAATTTGCAAGATGTTTGGGTTTCGCATACGTGCTGACTTTAATGCTAAAGGAGACTTTAGTAGCTTTCATAATTTTATGCAAAAAATTGCTCCCTATACGAAGCTACGTATTGAGTACATAGAGGATCCAATGCCTTATGATATAAAAGCTTGGCGCGAAGCTTCGGACCTAGCTCCTTTGGCAATGGATTTAGAGTCCAAGAAGGTTAACTGGGAAGTTGAAAAATTACCTTTTAAGCATTTAGTGTTAAAGCCTGCTATTCAGGATGTTGATGTAATGATGGCACATTGTCGCATAAAAGATTTAAAAGTTTCTATTAGCAGTTACATGGATCATCCTGTCGGAATTGTGCATGCAGCTTACGTAGCTTCTGAAATTAAAAAGAAATATCCAGCAACCATGATTGATTGTGGTTTGCTGTCTCAGAAAATTTATCAGTTTAATGATTTTATGGCTCATATTGAAATTCAAGGACCTTATCTGCAGGGAACAAAAGGCACTGGTATTGGCTTTGATGATCTGCTAAAACAACAGGCGTGGGTTCCATTAAAGAGTTAATAAATTGGTCAAGTGAGCAGAGTCAGGTTTTTCTAAACCCAACGCTCCCTACTTCTGAACAAGAGAAACTCCTCAATCTTATTAAAAAAATAAATCCACTTAGTGCGCATATTTGGTTAGCTACATCAGGATCAACATTCACACCTAAAATGGTGGCTCTAAGCAAACAGGCCATTTTAGATTCTGCTCGTGCGGTGAATGAGCATCTCGCTGTGAGTGCAAAAGATATTTGGGCATTGGCCTTACCTCATTTTCATGTGGGTGGCCTGGGCATTTATGCTAGGGCTTATTTAAGTAAGAGTTTGATTGCTCCCTGGGAAAAACCTTGGAAGGCTTCAGAGTTTAATCAATTTTTAAAAAAAGAGCGAGTGACATTAACAGCTTTAGTGCCCACTCAGGTTTTTGATTTAGTGAAAAATCAAGAGAGAGCCCCTGAGAATTTAAGAGCCGCAGTGATTGGTGGTGGCGCTCTTGTAGAGGGACTATGGCAAAAAGCACGTGAGCTTGGTTGGCCTTTGTTGCCAAGTTTTGGTATGACGGAATGTGCATCTCAAGTGGCAACCGCAGAGCTAGCATCTGTTAATGGTTTAGATTATCCAAAATTAAAAATTTTAAATCATGTGGAAGCTCGGGTGGAAAACTCAAGACTGCAGATTAAGAGTGCTGCACTTTTTTCTGGGTATGCCCAATGGGAGAATGACAAAGCTGTGTTCATAGATCCTAAAGAGAAGGATTGGTGGTTGAGCGATGACCTTGTTGAAATTAAGGAAGGTTATTTAAAGCCTTTGGGTAGGGATAGTGATTTTATTAAAATTAATGGTGAGAGTTTAAGTTTACAGTACTTGCGGGGATTATTAGGAGTTTCTTTAGATGTAGCCTTGGTGGCTAGGGAAGATGCAAGGTCGGGATCTAAGCTTGTGCTCTATTCAAGTTTAGATGAGAGAGCGACACAAGATCTGCTAAAAGATTATCAAGAACGAGTGATGCCTATTGCTAAAATTAAAGAGATTATTTATGTACCTGAAATTCCCAAATCCGCTCTCGGCAAAATCCTCTATTCCGAATTAAGGTGCCAGGCACCTTTTCCTTAAACGCTGCGTAGGACAAAGGTACCAGGTACCTTTTGTCCTAGCCTTTGTATTTTTCTAAAGCTTGACGAATAGGGGTTGGAATCGAGGCCTTGGTTTTAGTTTTTATATCAAGGCAGGCATGAACCAACTCAACCGTGGCATGTAGTTGGGCTTCTTTGCGAAAGTGATACTTAATTGTAAATGAACTCTCGCCAATATGACTTAGCTCAACCCAAATTTGGTAAGTGACTCCGGCTAAAAGTGGGGCCTTGTAGTCAGCCTGAGCGTGGCGAATGGGGATGGCTGTCACGGGGTTTAAAAACCAATCGTTCCACTTAAATCCCAGCTCTTTTTGCACAAAGCCCTCATAGGCAATGTGGCTAAATTTAAATAAATTGGCAAAAAAAACGATGCCGCCAGCGTCGGTGTGTTCAAAATGAGGGGTTAAGGCTTCTTGATACATTTAACACCTACAATAGTCGGATTGGCTGCTTGACTTCAAGCTCCAAGACGTACGAAATACGGCCTTGAAACATAATTAGGAATAATGCCCCGCAAAAAGAGCAGCTCATGAACTTAAAAGTATATGATTCAAAGGATTTTCCAGCTTATTTGCCCAAGCTTAATCAGCTTTACGATGACCTCTTCACCGGTGGAAAAGGCTTTCGAGCAAAATTAATTCAAATGATCAGTGATCATTTGCAACTTAATCACAAATCCCAGCTCTTATTAGCTCAAACAATTGAATTTATCCATAACGCCAGTCTTCTGCATGATGACCTAGTGGATCGCTCTTCGCTTCGTCGTAGTAAGCCTGCAGCTTGGCTTAAATACACTCCAGAATATGCTGTTTTAGCCGGTGATTATTTATTGGCACGGGTGATGGTGAATCTTTCAAATCATGGCAACATTCATTTGGTTCAGTATACCAGCCAAATTATTTCTGATCTTTTAGAAGGTGAGTGGTTGCAAGATTCGTTAGTGCGAGACTTTAATGTAACTTTATCTCAGCTTGATCAAGTTCATAATTTAAAAACAGCCTCATTATTTAAATGGTGTCTGCGTGCCCCTTTTATTATTCAAGAGAACAGGGATGAAAAGCTTCATTATTTGCTCGAAGAGATGGGCTCTATTTTAGGTCTGTTGTTTCAGCGCAGTGATGATCTTCTTGATTTTGATATCAGAAATTATGAAAACAAAAATCCTCTTGGTGATTTAAAATCAGGTTACTTAAATTCTTTTGCTGCTTTTTTATGTCAAAACTACAGCGCAGAAAAACGTCTGCAATTTGTTAAATGTCAAAGCCTCGAAGAGGTTAAGACCTTCATTGGGGAGACACAGTTTCAAGCCCAACTGGAGCAGTTTGATCAAATGAATGCGAAGCTCATTGAACTCTACAATCATCACTTAGCTGAGTTTGGTAGCCTCTTGCCCGAGGCAGCTAAAGCTCTCGTAGAAGACTTTAGGCCTCTAACAAATATTTTATATTGGCGGAAGACGTCCTCATGAGTGAGTTGGTGACTGTTGATCGTCAACACCCGGAGTTTGATAAGTATCTTCTAGGAACTTTTGCTAAAGAGAGTCGCGCTATTCCTGTTCGCTCGCTCAATGTGAGTTCTCCTTTAGAAAAAATCACTTTTGAAATAAAATCTTTAAATGAAATTCTAAGACCTCATCCATTAAGGGTATGGGCCCAAACAGCAAAAATAAAAAATATTTTTTTGGTTTTAGCCCCATTAATTGTAACTTGTTTAACTCTTTGGCAAGCAGGGCCTCCGGAGTCTTTGTACATCTTAATTTTAGCTTTTTTAGGAGCTAGTTGCTTGTTTATTTCTGCTAATTTGCGTTCAGAGTTTTTTGATCATGTGCGAGGTTTAGATCGCATTGATTTGTCTAGAAGCAGCCACAGCATTCAGTTGGGATGGTTGGCAGCCTATCAGGTGCGAAAAGCTGCTAACTTATTTTTAGTTCTAGGGATTATGTCGGGACTACCAGTTGTTTTTTATGCTCCACACCTTTTGTGGCTTGGCGCTTTTATTTTCTTAATAGGGGTTTGGGAATTTTCATCAAGTAGATTAGGTTTTAAATATCGAGCTGGCGGTGAGTTCTTAGCCTTCTGGTTATTTGGGCCTCTGCTCACAGGGGGAATGGCTATGGCCTTGCATGCGGAACTCTTACCTGCAATCTATGTAGGTTTTGTTTCAGGCTGGCTAACCACTTTTGTATTGCACTGTAAAAATCTACAGAAACTTCTTATCAGCTCTCAAGCTGGGGTGAGTAACTGGGTGACTCGATGGGGGTTTGAAAAGTCAAAAAAAGGAATGAGTTTGTGGCTCTTATTAAGTTATATAATTGTTATCTCAACTTTTTATTTGCAACTTGGTGAGGTTCAGGCAGTTATTATAGCAGCTGTACAGTTTCCTATAGTATTTTTACTTCTTCGCCGACTCAATCTTCTTAAATCTTGTTTGAGTTCAGAGTTAAAAAAAATCACGCAGCTCAGTTTAATTTATTATTATTTTGTATTTACAACGTGGTTGGTGATTCAAGGACTTAATCTGTATTATGCAAATAATGTCTAAACCAATACTTGTTCAGACAGATAGAGGCTTGGCGCTCCAAGACTCTTCAGGTCATCAGTTGTTGATAGATTTTGTTAAAGATAAGAACAGTTACTGGCGTCCAATGCCTAAAAAGACTAATGAACTATTACCTAAAGCTATTGGTGTTCGTAACGAACACAAAAAGATTTTAGATTTAACTGCGGGGCTTTGTCGAGATGCTTTTTTCTTAGCACGTCTTGATTGCCAAATTACAGCTCTTGAAAGAGCTAAGGAAATCTATTTACTCTTGCAAGATGCCTTTATAAGAGCAAATTCAGATGAGTCAGTATCTTCGGTCTTAGAGCGAATCAAACTTGTACATTCAGATGCAAAAACTTATTTACAAAGTTGTGATTTAAAATCATTTGATGTGATTTATTACGATCCAATGTATCCACAAAAGAATAATAAGACAGCTAAAAGCCAACTTGCTATGACGTTGTTCAGAGATTTAATTGGCGAAGATACAGATTGGCAAGAGCAAGTAACTGAGCTTCTTATGCTAAAAAATATTCGAGTCGTGATTAAGCGTCCTCTCAGTGCTGAAATTATAGCTAAACCTCAGCACAGTTATGAGGGTAAGGCCGTTAGATATGATGTTTATCAGTTGTGATTTTCTGGCAGCCGCTCATCCAAGGCATGCTCTGCTTCAAGTTCAATTTTAAGGGTATGATAAAGTTTGACTATTTCTGGTGGGCGACGATCAGGTTCGCAGATTAGATAGTATCTTTTAACGTCTTGCCATGCTTCTTTTTTTAGGTTGCGCCTAAAATATAAACAAGCACGTTTTGCTAGCGTTGTGATCTGTTTATCGTTAAGTTCTAAAAGAAAATTATAAGCACAAAGAAGTTGATCTTCTTGTCCACGTGTTTTTAGCCATGGCTCAAGATTTATTAATACATGGTTTAAAACTTCTGATTTAGGTAAAACTGAAAAGAAGTCTTCATTATTTGTTGAATCTGTTTTTTTACATGCATCGCTTAAACACTCTATAATTTCACACTCTTCTAAATAGAGACCGGAGTTTTTTAAATTAAGGTAGTGGGATTGGCCTGATTCTACAAACTTAAGAATTTCACCAGCTTTGACGCGAACAAAATGCAAATCTAAACCAATTGATTTTGCAAGTGCTTGAAATAAAATACCAATAACAACTGGTGGGGCAAGCCGACTTTGTACAGATTTTGATAATAAAAATTGCTCAGATGAATATGGTTCGGGTGAAGCTTTAAAAGCTTTTTGTATAAATAAATAGTCTCTAACTAATTCAAGTTGAGTGAGTGGCTGCAGAGATAATGAAACTCGATCTTTGAGCTCGTAGCACCAGAAATTGATTTTGCGCACAGTGGCATCTATGTTTTCTTCAATATCAGCAAACTTATAAAAGTGGATGAGCTCATAAAGGCTTGTGTTTGAATTAAATCCAGTTTGGATTACAGAGTTCTCAGACCCTGTAAAAAATACATTCTCAGCCATCCCTACTTCATAAGCATGAACAGAGTAAGTTGCAAGTCGCAAAGCTCAGTTAATACTGCGCTGCTTATAGGCTCGACTTAAGTCAGCTTGACAGAAAATTACAGACTAATGGTTTTGAAAGCCCCTATTATGATTCTATGGCTGATGAGTTAGATAAACTAAAAAAAAGAATAAAAGAGTTAGAGAACGAAGTTCAAATTAAAGATAAAGATCTTAAACGCTTTCGTGATGAGCTAGTTAATACCAATGCCGCTTTAGAAAAATTAATATCTCAGGTAGCTCAAGAGTTAAAAATAGCTTCACTTATACAGAAAACATTAACACCAACAGAGTATCCTAATATTTCTGGAATTGAATTTAGTACCAAATTTATTCCTGGCACTGAATCAGGTGGAGACTATCTAGATATTTTTGAACATGAGGATAAATTTCGTTTTGGGATATTAGCGAGCAGTGCTTCAGGCTATTCAATGTCAGCTCTCTTTTTATCAGTACTTTTAAAATTTACGGGACAAATGGAGGCCAGAAGAGGAACAGAGCCACATAAAATTATAGAAATGATTGTGGCTGAACTCTTACCCCATATCAGCGAAAAAGACAGAGCAAGTGTATTTTATGCTGTCGTAGATCGTCGTAGTTTTGAAGTATCTTACTGCTCAATTGGTCGCATTACAGCCCTAATGTATAACCATGGGCAGAATAAGTTGCTCAGTTTAGAGAATCATTTAACTCCCTTAAGCAAAGATTTTAATGTTCGCTTAGAGAGTCAGAAGGTGAGTCTCAACCCGAGGGATCGGTTATTATTGGTCACCGATGGGGTCACTCAAGCTTTGAACCCACAAGGTGAAAAATTCGGCACAGAAAGGCTTTATAAGGCTGTTTTGCAGGCTCCAAAATCTGGTGTGCATGAACTGCGCAATGAGATTCTCTACCGTGTAGAAAAATTCACCGATAAAGTTGAGCCCCTGCGGGACATGACCGTTATTGTCACTGAAGTATAAGATCGGGTTATTAAACTCGCTAATTATGCCTAGTAAAAGCAATCGCCGCACTTGACCAAGACAAAAATTGCATGCTTTTGAGTCTAAATTACTGCAATATAAAAACGAAAATCTGCAATAGAAGGGGAGCTTATGCCTGCTGAGATTTATGAGGGAGCCATTGATAAAGGGCTTGAAGGAGTAGTTGCTTGTTCAACAGCCATTTCATCAATTCGAAATGCAACATTATGTTATCGCGGTTATACTATAGAGGATTTAGCAAAAAACTCTCATTTTGAAGAGACAGCTTACTTGCTGTGGCACAACCGACTTCCAACAGCAGCAGAGCTAAGTGCTTTTAAGCAGGATCTTGATAAGCATATGCAGCTAGAGCCAGAGCTTATTAAAGTTCTAAAAACAATTCCCACAAAAAATGTTCACCCTATGGCATGGCTGAGAACAGCAGTATCTTTAATTTCACATTGGGATAAAGAGGCTCAAGATAACTCTGAGGAAGCGAATCAGCATAAAGCCATTCGAATGATGGCAAAGATGAGTTCTCTAGTAACTGCATTTGAGCAAATTAGAAATGGCAAAGAGCCTATTTCGCCAAAGTCTGGCAAGGGTATAGCATGGAATTTTCTTTATACTCTCAAGGGCTCTGAACCAGATGCAGAGTTAGTTAAAACTCTTGATACTTGTCTGGTTCTGCATGCAGATCATGAGCTTAACTGTTCTGCTTTTGCGACTCGAGTGACAACTTCTTCGCTAAGTGATCTTTACTCTTCTATTGTCAGTGCTATTGGTGCTTTAAAGGGGCCTTTGCATGGAGGGGCTAACGAGCAGGTTATGCTCATGTTGAAAAATATTGGTTCAGTGGATCAAGCTAAAGCTTTTGTTAAAAATGCTCTTGATAATAAAGAAAAAATTATGGGCTTTGGTCATCGTGTTTATAAAAATGGAGATCCTAGAGCTTTAATTCTTCGTAATATCAGTGAGAAACTTACGCAAAAAATGGGTGAACCTCATTGGTATCAAATGTCTATCTTAATTGACGATACAGTACAGTCTCAAAAAGGACTTTTGCCTAACGTCGATTTTTATTCGGCTACAGTTTATTACGCCATGGGAATTCCAATAGATCTTTATACGCCTATTTTTGCAATTTCAAGAGTGAGTGGATGGATTGCGCATGCTTTTGAACAGTATGCCAATAATCGCATTTACAGGCCTCGTGGTAAGTGGGTAGGACATGATGATTTGAAGTGGCAGGCTTTAAACCAAAGAGCATAGGTGCTTGAGTGAAACTAATTTTAATTATTAGTACTGGATTTGATGAGCAAACACTTGTGGAAGAGGTTATACAAGTTCGTGGTTTAGGGAATCAGTACATGTTGACAACCACAGCTTCTTTTGGACAAGAAGTTGAGTGGTGGATTGCAAATAGTCCTCAAGTTCTTGTAGTTGTTTTGCCAGAAGATCCAACTTTGCAAGGATTTTTCTTTCGCAAATTAAGTGCTGATATACCAAAAGATTTGCCAGTGATTTTTACTTGCCGGGGAATTAATCAGCAATTAATGCAATTATCTACGAGTTTTAATAAAGTTAAAATTTTAAAATCTCCTTATTCCGGCGACGACATGTTTCGTGCCATTGTTGATATAACAACCGAGCGAGAGGCTGGGCAGCAGCAAATGCATCAACGTTACGATGTTATACAAGATGTGAAGGTTGAAGTATTGGGCATTGAGGGTGTTTTTGATATGAGAGTCAAAAATATATCTTTAGGTGGAGCTTATGTTGAGTTTTATCAAGAAGACTTAAAAATAGTTGCGGGAGATCAGTTAAAAATTAGTATTATTTTGGGCGATCTTAAAAAAGAATACGATTTTATTTCTCGTGTTGTGTGGTCGAAACCATTGCAGGCAGGTAAGGGTTTTGCCTTAGGTGTTAATTTTGTTAATCGTCAGCAAGAACTAATGAAGTTAATTAAAAAAGGATAATTATGGCATCTATATTTACAAAAATTATAAACGGAGAGCTGCCTTCTTATAAAGTTTTTGAAGATGACAAAGTTATTGCCATTCTGGCAATAGATCAAGTGAACCTAGGTCACACTCTTGTGATTCCTAAAATAGAAGTTGATCATTTTTTCCAAACACCAGAGCCACACTATTCTGCAGTTTTTTCAGCCGCAAAAATAATAAGTCCAGCTATTCAAAAATCCACTGATTGCAAAAGAGTTTTATCTGCAATCGTAGGCTTTGAAGTACCTCATTTTCATTTGCACTTGATACCGGCTATGAGCATGGCGGATCTTAACTTCTCTAAGGCCAAGAGACATTCTGATGAAGAGATGAAGCGTATTGCATTAGCTATTTCTTCATCTATTAAGGAGAATTAAGTTTGCCCTCTTGGCCACTTAGCCAAAATTTTAATAAAGCTTTTGTTTTTGCAAATGAGAAACATCAGGGACAATACCGTCGAGATTCAAAAATTCCCTATATAAGTCATCCTATGTCTGTGGCTGCTAAGGTTTTAGAAAAAGAAGGCAGTGAAGAACAAGCCATAGCAGCTCTTTTGCATGATACAATCGAAGATTGTGGAGTTACAGAGAGTGAAATTAAAAAAGA
>CAYMKD010000013.1:0-7045 GCA_964390435.1 uncultured Pseudobdellovibrionaceae bacterium
AAGCCAAAGCCACTGAAAAAATGGCCCCACTAAGTTATCAGTACACAACTGTTGCTGGACAAGTGAGCAAAGTTATTGATGCTCAATTTAAAGGAAGCAAAATGAACGCCACCGTCACTGAGAATGGCAAGATTGAAAAAATCAATCGCACCATTCCCAAGGGAACTTTTTTAAGTACTTTCTTAGGTTATGTAATGCTACAGAGTAAAGACGGCCTTAAAGCTGAGGCAAAATATGATTACCAAGCCATTGCTGAAGAAGATGGCGTAGTTTATAAAGGCTCTGCTTATGTTAAAGGAAGTGAAGAGTATCTTGGTCAAAAGGCTTTTAGAATTCTCAATGATTTTAAATCTGTAAAATTCATTAGCTTTGTTAGTGATCGTGGCGAAGTTTTAGCGACTAAATCACCAGCCCAATCTATTGCCACTGAACTCGTCTCTCAAGCAGCCAAAGCAACTAAAGGCTTTACAGTAAATAACAGTGCTTTAAGTCTTCTTTTTGGTGCCGTACCACTTGGTCAACACAATTTGCTTAGCCGCAATGAATCGGCTAAAACTTCTTTGAACAACCCTGCTAAGCTTGGTGAAGCGGGTAAAAAATCAGGCGTTCCCGGAGGCCAGGGAATTATTATTAAAGGCCAACCCACAGCTGCCCCTACACCTGAGGCTTCAAAATGAATAACCTCATTGGTCAGCATATTATTATTGGACTCTCTGGGCTGACACTTACTTCAGAAGAAAAACAATTTATTGTTGAAAACGATATCGGTGGAGTTGTTTTATTTGCCAGAAACGTGCAGAGCCCAGAACAAATCGCAGCTTTGACCAAAGAGCTACAAAACTTAAGGCATCAAACCACTTCTAAAGCGCCGTTATTTATTGGCATCGACATGGAGGGTGGCCGTGTTGCAAGACTTAAAGCTCCTTTTACACAATGGCCTCCCATAAAAAAATTAGGAGATATGGACTCTCCCAATGCTGCTTTTAGCTTAGCTTATTTTATGGGGATGGAACTAAAATCTGTTGGCATCAATTTGGATTTTGCTCCTTGCATAGATATTTTTACAAATCCACAAAATACTGTCATTGGTGATCGTTCTCCTGGAATTGATGCTGAGCTTGTTGCGCGAATTGGCTCAGCCCTTGTCCGCGGCTACGTGAAGGCCGATGTAATTCCGTGCCCGAAACATTTTCCTGGTCACGGAAATACCTTAATAGATAGCCATGAGGACTTGCCCATAGAAGATGCCACACTCGATAGACTCAAAGCTGTTGAGCTCATTCCCTTTCGCAAAGCCTTTAGATCTCGTGCCAATATGCTTATGACTGCTCATATTAAATTTACTAATGTAGACCCTGAGTGGCCCGTGACACTTTCTGAGTTGTTTTTAAAAAAGATCCTTCGCCAAGATTTACGTTACCGGGGCTTAATTATTACTGATGACCTTGATATGAAGGCTCTGGCAAAGCATTACGATAAAAAGAAAATTCCAGTGCAAGCTTTAAAAGCAGGAGCCGACTTATTGCTTTACTGTAATGAACCCGATTCTCCACCGAAAGCTCTTGAAGGTATTACAAAGTCTTTAGAGTCAGGCGAACTGAATAAAAAAGATTTGGAAACAACTTATAAACGAATTCTTGATATTAAAAACAAAACTCTAACAAAACCTGAACCTTTCGCACCTGAAGAGTATCAAAAAATCATTGGTCATACGGATCACTTTCGTCTTTCTCAGGCCCTTATCCAGGGAGTCATTCCACAAGGACTTGTTGGCAAACTCCGCGACGAAGATTAAAAATAGCAGTTGATCTCTTTTACATTAAATATTAAGACCTCAGAAAACCTTTCTGGAGAAAACTCTATGCGCGTAGCATTCGCTCTGTTTTTAAGCTTTTTTCTTCTATCTACTGCTTCTTTTTCAAAGCAAGTAAGCAGCTACGATTTTCCCTATAAAGACGGTGTTCTCTCCAGCGCACTAGCTGCAATTACAAAACCAGAATCCACTCTCAATGTAGAGATGCTCTCTATTGAGCCAAAGCCAGAGCGAGCTAATATTCCAGGTTTTAAAAATAAAAACAAATACGGCTTTGCTCTTTTGAAACAAAACCAGAGCGCCCCTCTTGTTTTTGTTCTGCCTGGATTAGGAGGCACCGCCAATGATCTCAATACGCTTGCTTTAGCTGAACAACTTTACAGTCAAGGCTTTCATGTTATCACTCTAACAAGTACTTTTAATTGGCATTTTGTAATAGGAGTGAGCAACAACGGTCTTGTGGGCTTTGTTCCTTGGGACGCTGAAGATCTTTACTCCGCGATGATCACTATTGTTCAAAAAGTTAAGAGAGAAAGAGATCTTAAAATTTCTAATTATAGTTTTATTGGTTACTCACTAGGCGCTTGGGTAGCAGCTTATGTTGCTAAACTTGATGAGACACAAAGACAGTTTAATTTTAAACGTGTTGTTCTTATTAACTCTCCAATTGACATTAAGTATGGCGTTAAAACACTTGATAGTTTTTATAATCTTGCAAATCATTTAAGCCAATCAGATAAAAATGCTATCGTTGGGGCTGCGATCAATGTTGTATCAAAACTCATCGACCGACCAATGAATCAAAATTATTATTATGGGCTTGAAGATTCTTTTAATAAGTTCTCAACTGGGCATATTCTTTTTGTCATTGGCGACCTCTTTAGATCTGCTTTGGCTGACATTATTAACGTTAGCCAAAAATTAGCAGATTTGTCCGTGCTGAATATTAAAAATACACTTTCTGATTCAGAAGCCCAAAGAGATGCCCTTAAAGAAATCAGCTTTATGTCTTATATTAATCAAATTATTCGCCCTGAAGTCATGAGAGCTAAAAATCTAAAAAGTCTCTCGTTGGATCAGTTATTTGCTATGGGAGATCTAAAAAATCTGCAAAGCTTCTTATCGCAAAACAAGAATATTTATTTTATTCATAATGCCAATGATTTTTTAATTCGTGAGCTTGATCTTGAGTTTGCACAAAGCACTTTTGGCTCTCGTTTTACACTTTATCCTTATGGAGGCCACATGGGTAACACTTGGTTTCCAGAGAATAGAACTCAACTACGTCAAATTATGACCTTCTAGGTGCCAGGCTCTATTAATGCCGTTAAGGGGCACTCTTGCTGACGCAATTTGCACCATAGAATTTTTACCCTCTCTGTATTCACATTTAAAAAGAGATGAGACCTCTCTTATTTGGCCTAAATTTTGTATCTATCTTTATAGCTAAGTTTCTATGGAGGTCGTTCAATGGGCATTTATAATCAAAATAATGGAGAAGGACGCAGCGTTGGTTTTGTCGCCCTATCTACTATCATTCATGCAAGTCTTGTTGCTGCCATTGTTTATAATCAACCAAATTTGATTAAACCCCTTGAGCTTGGCAATCCTGATATTCAAACTGTTGAAATCGAAATGAATGAAGGCTCACAAACCCAGTCTCTTAATACATCAACTCAAGACAAAGACGAAGCTCCTATCTCTAAAGAGGAAATTCAAGCCCCTGTTGTTAAAGCAGAACCTATTCCAGAAGAGCCCAAAGTAGTTGAACCAGTGGCCGTTGAAAAACCTGTTGAAGAAAAAATCGTTGCCCCCGTATTACCAGTTAAGAAAACGACTAAAGTAAAAAAATCTGCAGCTAAGCCTGCAAAAAAAGCAAAACCCGTTGCTCAGAAAAAAGTTAAGCCGACGGCACTACCAACTAAAAAAGCTGTTGCCGAAGTTGCACAACCTGAAATTTCTGATGAAGACTCTGTGGTTGTTGCACCTGATGTGAAGCCTGATCTTGATCAAGAAGCTAAACTCTATGCTGAAAACGTAGACGAAAGTTTATCTGAAAACGAAGAGCTTTTAGCGCCTCCTGCGTTTGAAGATACACCTACTGAACAAACCACAAATCTTGAAGAACTCATGCAAGAAGAAGCTACACTACCAGCTCCAGAAATAATGGAAGAGCCACAAGATATTAGTAAATTAGATGAGCTTGCGACACCCAATGAGCCTGAGCTCATCGATGAAATGCCTTTAGAGAAAGAAGTTGCTAAGCAACCCATACAAGAGAAAGCATCTCAAGCTGCGGCTCCTATAGCTACTGAATCAGCAGCTACAAATGCACAAAAAGGTTCTCAAAGTTCTTCTGAAGCTTACGGTGTCCCCACGGGAGTTCGTCAGCTTGGAGACTTAAAGCAACGCCCGGGCAACAGACCACCAACTTATGACCGAATGGATCGATACCATAAGCGCGAAGGCCAAACTTCATTTATGGCTTATGTTACTCGTGATGGTCGCTTAACTAACTTTAAAATGCTTAAAAGTTCTGGTCACCAAACTTTAGACTCTAGAACTTTACAGGCAATTCAGAATTGGCGTTTTGACGGTGGTCAAGAAGGATGGGTTGAGCTCCCATTTAATTGGCAACTCAAAGGTGGGCCACAGCAAATGCCTTCTGGCCTAAGACGTAACTACTCAACAAACTAAGCGCTGTCTTTTAGATGGTATTTATGAGGTCCTTTTAGTCAGCAAAAAGAGTTTTTGCAGATTTTGTGCTGCCTTTTGTTCTCAATGTGGCTTTGCGCTTTTTTCCACCATTGATTTTTACGCGTCGTCTTTTTGCTTCCGTTTTTTGAGTCTTTGAAGCCATGAGTCCTCCTAAAGGATCTGCTTATACCTAAAAGGGAAGCACAAAGTCAATTGAATGGGCCTTAAGATCACTTGTCCCTTGCCCCATTTGATAGGCATAGTTGAGCCTGAATTTAGGTCCCTCAAAGCCAAGTCCAGCAGATAAGATGTTGTAATCACCACTAAAATAACCCGCGCGGGCAATTAAGAATTTATTTAAAAAAGACTCAATACCCAAGGATGTCGCAGAGATATCGCCAAAAACCATGTCTAAACGTGTACGCAAAAATGATTTATAAATATGATTGAGTCCTAGAGCCTGGCGTGCCTTGCGTTGTGTTGAAGATGGCAAATCGCCATCTCCAGTCAACATTTCGTAGACAACAAAGCCGACTCCAAAATTATCAAACGGTGTATAGAGAACTCCAATATCAGCATTATTCTGCCCATACTTAGTGTCTTCCACTGTAAATTCAGCACGATGAATTGCAAGCCCAAATGAAAACTGACGGACTACAAACTGAGCCATTGAAAGGTGAAAGTCCCTTTCTTTTACAATTTGCCCAGAGAGCCGAGAGTAATCCACTGACTTTTGCACATAACCAAAACTAGCCGGCACAATAGAGTTGCCGCTATTATCTGTAAATGTCAGAGCAATCGATTGATCATCTGCTAGTAAGCCATCGCTAGCATTTAGATAATGAAAGCTAAAAGCCATGTTTCTTATATGCACAACACTTGCTGGGTTTAAAAAAGTACTATCGCCAATATCTACTGCGGCTCGACCAGACATGCCGGTCGCTCTAGATGTAGCACCAAAATAAACTTGAGCAAAAGCGGGGCTTGCAAAGCAAAGTAGAAAAGCGAGTTTTAAGATCATTGTGAAATGATACTAGATTTAATCTAAAAAATGCCAGCTGCGAGGCATTAAATTCCGTCGCGCACACAGAGGCTAAAGTAATGCACACAATCTCGAGGTTTTGTTGGCCCACACTCTAAATCTGCCACAGGTGTTGAGGCAAAAGCAGCATCCTCAGGAGAGAGATATTGCACTCCCTTGGGCGCATCTCCTGGGTAACAGTTTCCTGCTGTTGGAACAGCACATTTTTTTGTAGTGTTAATTTCCCAAGCGCCACGTAAGTGTCGGGCAATCATATTGTACTCTTCTTTAGCTTCGCCGGTTAGGGTTTCGGCAGCTTGCTTTGGGCAGTAAGTGGCTCGATCCGCTAATTGCACAATTTTATAACGGTACTTAGGATCGCATTTCCACTGAGCTCCAGTTTGCACTTTGCTTAAATCATCACTTAGTAGAACTTCACTTAATCCGCTCATGACCCGGCGAGGATTTTCAATATAAGAAGCATTTCCTTGTGCAAAGTTAATAGCAAAGCCACGACCATAAACACGGCCAAAACTTTTGCCCGTCTCGGAAGCAGGAGCTCTAGCCACATAAGCTGAACTAGCACCCTGATCAGACTCAGGATCAAGAGTGTAAGTAAGAGCTAAAAAGTCTGTATTTTGTAAGCCTTGTCGAACTTCCTCAGCTGCGGTTTCTGATTGGTTAAAATATAAAGCGCCATCAATAGTGCGACCAGATAAGCCTGCACCGCCAGTAAATTCATTAATTCTGGTTGTTCGACTAACAGCTAAAACTTCGGCAATAGCATCAACACTCAAGCTACTTGCTAGGTTTGTATAATCACTATTTAAAATAGGAGTCGTATTGACAGTAGTGATCGAAGTTGAGAGTTGATTGCGAGGACGAATTGCTAATTGCAATTGGGCTCCTTTATTAATCGCACTATTCAGGAGAAGCTCTTTTATTTGTGTCGGATCTGCTTGGTCTTGAGGAACTGTGCTGCCATAAGGATGAATGTAGTTGTTGTCTGCAAAAGATAGAAACTCATCAGAGAGACGCACGCCGGCTTTTTGACTTGAAAGCGCTTTTGTATAAGCTCCAACTCGAAATGAATAAAAAACCTGATTATCTAACATGTGGCCATTTTTTGACCCACGACTGCAAGAGAGGTAACTAATTTCATTAACCGTTGTATCGTAGGCGAAGGGAGCTGCATCAAATTTTTGTTGGTTTTTAGATTCTAAGTCCGTCTCTTCTTCGACTGGGGCACCACAATTTTGAAAAAACAATAGCATAAAGACAGCGGTAAACCCGGCAACTAAGGCAAGCCTAACTCGACTCCCTGGTTGAGACATATCTTTCCCCCTTTAAACCTATCGGTCTTTTCCTTGAACCGATTTAGTTTCAGAATAACACAGGATTCAATTTCACAAAAAACTTGGCTTAGACTTGTCTCAAGATGAGATTTTTGACCTCAAAAGCCCATGAGAAATTTTTCTAGCACTTGTTTTTCTTTTTTAGAAAGGGCAAATCCG
>CAYMKD010000013.1:7055-13173 GCA_964390435.1 uncultured Pseudobdellovibrionaceae bacterium
GTGGCATATGGCCCGCTTCAACCATAAACCTTATAGTTGGAGTATGCTGTCTTAATAAGAGCCCCTGAGCTAAGAAGCCCGATTCTTTATGACATTTACTACAAGTCTTAATTTTTAATGGTTCGTTTTCGTATTTGTCTTGAAGACGAGCTGGTCGAAAAAGAGTTTTGTCTAAAGACTCCTGCTCTGAACTTAGCACCACTGGCCCATAAAGCTTTATTCGTAGATTCCACATTAAAATTTTAACCCTATCTTTGAACAAAATTGGAGTAGAAAGAGAGCTTAGGTTAGCTCTGATAATTCGCGGACCATTAGAATGACACATAAAACAGGAGACTTTATAAGGTTTTTCTTGCAAGCCCTCTTGCCACTCAAGGGGACCTGGTTCAAGTTGATAAAATCTGATTGTTTTAGGAAAAACTGACTTATCGATAACAAGAGCTAAACGATCCCACTCTAACTTAGAAGCATTTGAACCATGATGACTCTGATTCATCATCCAAATATCCTTACCTTTAAAACTAAACAATTTTATTTTATTAAAAACCGCGCCACCAGAGGTTGTTTTTGACTCTTGAGATTCTATTATAACCTCTTGACCGTCAGCATAAAGGACGGCCAAGAGACAAATTGAAAGAAGAATAAAAAGAAGGCCTATTTTAAATATTATTTTCATTACAATAAAAGTACGATTGCGAGTTCGCAAAATCTAAGTAGGCGCTAATGATATTTTCAAATTCCGCATCGCAGCTCCCGCGACCACAGGACTTTGGTTTTTTCGTAACCACCAAGGTGGCCGAAGATAGGCTCTTAATCTCAACAAGTTGAATAGTCGTTTTTGACATATACAAGCCGTCACTTGTCTCTGTTACATGCCCACAAAACTCCGTTTGTCCGATTTCATTTGTAAGTATAATATGTAGGCCCTCCCCCTTACCATAACAAGGCAGATTTGCCTCCTGTACACTTAGTTGTGAGCCTTTATTAAGTGAGGCGCACTCATAACCGGCTTGTACAGTTCCAGCAAAAATTGTTGCTGCCGAAAAAATACTTATCACTAGTTTATAGTTCATTTGTTTTCCTTTCGTTTGAACGTTTCTTGGACAAACTATAGTGATGACTTTAATATATGTAAAATTTATTGATTTTATATACCTATCGTTTTATCTAATGGGCATGAGTCTATCGTCCAACTATTTGGATGCTTTTTTCGCCGTCGCAAGAGAGAGAAGTTTTTCTCTTGCCGCAAAAAAACTCCATATAACGCAGTCGGCCCTCTCGCAGAGGGTTTTAAATCTTGAGCAAGAAGTTGGTAGCACTTTGTTTATAAGAGAATCCTCGGGAGTTCGCTTAACAGAACTCGGCCAAAGGCTTTTGCGCTATTGTCATTCAAAAGATCTCCTGGAGGCTGAATTTATATCAAGTCTTCAAAGCACCAGCCCAAATTCTTTAAGCGGAATCGTTCGAATCGCAGGGTTTTCAACAATTATTCGCTCCGTCGTGGTGCCAATTGTTGCTGAACTAACACAAGAACACTCGCAGCTTCAAATTGAAATAAAAAATCAAGAGCTTCGCGAGTTGCCCGCCATACTCACTTCGGGAGAAGCCGATTTTATTTTCCTCAACCGCTGCCTTGAAAAACAGGGTGTGGAAAATCATCTTCTCGGTTATGAGGAAAATGTTCTTATCCAGTCGACCTCTAAAGGAGCTCGAGAGAATATATACCTAGATCATGATGAAGAAGACACAACAACTTTTGATTTTTTAAAAGCGCAGGGACGCAAAGTTCCTTCTTTTAAAAGAAGCTACCTCGATGAAATATACTCCATCATAGACGGTGTTCGGCACGGGATCGGGCGAGCCGTTGTTCCTCTGCATCTGGTAGAAGGGACAAAGGGCATTGAGGTCGTGAAAGGTTACAAGTCTTTGAAAGTTCCTATTTATTTAAACTATTACTCTCAAGCTTTTTACACTGATTTACAAAAGGTTACTTTAGATCTCTTTACAAAGAAATTTCCTAAGTATCTTAACTCAAAAACGCGATAAGACTTTAAACCTCTAGCGCCAGTAAAGCCTGACGCGCCCGCTCCGGCGCAGCGCTTGCTCCCTTGAGTATTTGCTCAAGCTTTGCGAACTTATAAGACTTATGAAGAAAGTCAAAAAAGCCATTATTCCTGCTGCCGGCTTAGGCACAAGATTTTTGCCGGCCACAAAAACTGTGCCCAAAGAGATGCTCACTATTGTTGATGCCCCCATCATTTTGTATGTGGTTGAAGAGGCCATACGCGCTGGAATCGAAGATATCGTGCTTATTGCAGGGCGAGGCAAAACAGCTATTGAGGATTTTTTTGATTTTTCTTACGAGCTTGAAGACAAACTCGCTAAAGACGGCAAAGAACATCTTTTAGAACGAGTTGCAAAAGCGCGCTCAAATGCCAACATCATTAGCCTCAGACAAAAACAACCTCTCGGCCTAGGACATGCTGTTTTATGTGGTGCCCCCGTTACCGGAGATGAGCCCTTTGCTGTTCTTCTCGGTGATGAAATTATGATTTCAGAGTCATCAACAATGACAGCAACAGAGCAGCTCGTTGCTGCATTTAACAAGTCTGGCCTCTCAACGGTTGCTGTTATGGAGGTTCCGGATAAGGATGTAAGCAAGTATGGAATCGTCGAGAGCTCCCCTATAAACCCCTCTTTATTTAAAGTCTCAAACGTCATTGAAAAACCTCAACCAAAACAAACCTCTTCTCGTTGGGCTTTGCCTGGAAGATATGTTTTTACCGCCAAACTCATGGAGTACTTGCGCGACACCGCTCCTGGTGTAAATGGTGAAATTCAACTTACAGACGCAATGACCAGGCTAGCTCAAAATGAAGGTCTACACGCAAGCACTTTTACAGCAGAAAGATTTGATGCCGGAGATAAACTCGGCTATCTACAGGCAAACGTGGAGTTGGCTTTAAGAAATCCTGAGCTTGCCTCAGGGTTTAAGTCTTATCTGTTTGAACTTGTTGATCGCCTAAAGAAGGATCTTAAATGAATTTTTTAATCTCCCTTACTCTCACTCTGTGTTGCACATTAGCTCATGCTTATATTCCAAAAACTAAAACCATCCTTTCTCGTGTGGTGGATAATGCTGGTGCCGGCCCCTATCTTGTTGAACAAGAGGTTCAGTTCCCAGTCGGCACAGATAGTTTTACTGTTAAAGAAACTTGGTATATCGACAACGAAAACAATATGGTTCTTGAGGTTCATGGAACTCGTGAACTTAAAGATCGACTCCACTTTGTTATTAGTTACCAGGGCAACAAAAAAAGCTGGGTGACCTCTAAAGGAGCGCAATCCCACGCCTTGAGTTTTGATTTTATAGAAAAACCTTTTTACATCAGGCGCTCGGACTCTTTAGGCCAACACTTTATTCAAGCAGGAATTTTACCTCCCCTGGCGTTGGCCCGTAAAGCTACGCCAAGAAATCTCAATGAAGTTCATTATCAACAAGAAGCCTGGGTTCGAATGGGACGCGTTGGTGGCTCCCTTGCTTGGGTTTTTGGTGAGCCCGCAAAACCAGACTCAACTCAACTCCCACCAGGATTATGGATTGAGCAAGACCAGTTCTATATTCGCAAAATTCGTTGGCCTCAACAAGTCGAACTCACTGCTGATAATTACAGTAGCTTTAGTCGTGGGCTTAATTTGCCAAAAAACCGTATTTTGCGTTGGTCTGCGGGGCAAGTTAACATTCAGCTATTAAGTGCGAAGAGTTTTTCTAGCAAAGAGCGCCCTAATAAAAATGCAGCCTTTAACATAGGTGTTTTGCAAAACCTTCCCGTGCGAGCCGCCTTTGAAGAGTTTTATACGAGGTTTCGATGAACGAACTTTGGAGCGTTGCTGTTAATGCTCCACTGGCAGCTCCACTAACATACAAAGGTACTTTAGATTTAAAGCCTGGACAGTGGGTTGAAGTTCCTTTAGGTCGGCGCAAAGCTCAAGGTCTTTTAATTGGTCCGCAAACAAATAGTTCCCCTACTGAATTTGAAATAAAAAATATTTTATCTTCGATGGATTATCCAGCTATGCCTTGTAATTATCTGCAGTGGCTTGTCTGGCTTGCTGAATATTATAACTATCCACTGGGGCTTGTAGCTTCAAGCTCTCTACCACCGCTTGCAAAAAAAAACGCCCGAGGCTCTAGAAAACCAAGCGTTACTCCAGAAAAGCATCTTAAAGAACCTCCCAAGCTTACCTCTGAACAAAAGGTTTGTATTGATTCTATTTTGCCAACCATGGGCAGTTACGCTGCACATCTTATCCATGGTGTTACTGGGTCGGGAAAAACGGAGATTTATTTACAACTCTTAGAGAAGACTTTGCAACGTGGCCAAAGCGGTCTTGTCCTGGTTCCTGAGATATCACTAACTCCGCAACTTATTGATCGTTTCATTGCTCGCTTTGGGCAAAAAGTAGCTGTTCTTCACTCCCAACTCACTGACCGCGAGAGAACTGAACAGTGGTGGGCCATGGTTCAACAAGAGAAGCAAATTCTTATCGGAGCACGCTCAGCACTTTTTTGTCCTGTCAACAACCTTGGTTTGATCGTAATTGATGAGGAGCATGAGCCAAGTTTTAAACAAGAAGAAAAACTGAAGTACCATGCCAGAGATGCCGCTGTCATGCTTGCCTACTTAAGCTCCTGCCCCATTCTGCTTGGATCTGCAACACCTAGTCTTGAAAGTTGGCACAATGCTCAAGAGGGAAAGTATCAACTGCACTCACTAAAAAACCGCGTTGCAGAGACTCCCCTACCAGAAATTCAAGTTATTAATATGCGCGATCAAAATGAAGAGTCTCGACCGCCAGAGCTCTTGCAAGCAAATATTCCTAAATGGCTTAGCACGGAGCTTTATTTAAAAATTCAAGAGACTTTGAAACGAAAAAGACAAGTGGCTTTATTTTTAAATCGCAGGGGCATGGCTCAAGTCATATTTTGCCCTGATTGTGGACATGTGCGCGAGTGCCCTAATTGCGACATCAGCCTTACCCTGCATGCTAAAACACATTTAATTTGTCATTACTGCGATTACCATGAAAATTTTAAAACACTCTGTCCAGACTGCAATGAAGGAGAATTAACACCTCTTGGCCTTGGCACTGAGCTTGTTGAAAAAGAGATTTCAAAACTCTTCCCAGAGGCAAATGTGGCCCGTGCCGATCGTGATGAAATCACGACTCGCAAAGAGCTCGAAGATATGATTCAAAATATGGAAAGTGGCCATATTGATATTTTAATTGGCACACAAATGATTGCCAAAGGTCTAGATTTTCAAAAGCTTGAACTTGTCGGACTTCTACTTGCTGATATTGGTTTTAATTTACCCGATTTTCGATCCAGTGAACGTAGCTTTCAACTAATCACGCAAATGAGTGGTAGGGCTGGACGACATATTAGTTCAGCTGAAGAGCGTGGACAAGTTTTAGTGCAAACTTATAATCCAGAGCACACAGCTCTACGCTACGCTTTGGCTCATGATTATAAAGGCTTTGCTGAACAAGAGCTCGCTGCAAGACGTGAGCTTCATTATCCCCCCTATGGAAAACTCCTTAGCATTCGACTGCAAAGTGCTGAACTAGGTCGCGTGCAAGAAGCTGCTCGCACTTTAACGGGTCGCGCGCATCATGTGCAGGAACAAAATCTTATTTTTAAACCAATTGAAATCTTAGGTCCTGCGCCAGCCCCAATGGCTAAATTACGTGGGCAATTTCGCTACAACGTTCTCCTCAAAGCTCCAGAAGCAAAACGACTCGGCGCTTTCATTAAAACGGTCCTTGGAGATCAAGCTTGGCTGCCCATTAAGGTTCGTTTACAGCTAGACGTTGATCCTATGCACATGTTGTGATTGCGGTTAAGCCTTACAAGTCATAAAATAACTAGATCCATGAGTAATATTGAATGTCCACGCTGCCGCTCTCAGGTAGCTTCACTTATAACTATTGATAGCGGCCTGCGCTTGAGAATCTCTCAATCTGGCTCGCAAGAGCTCATTCCTGCTGAAGTTTGCAGTAATTGCATAACCGCTTTGCAATCACAGGGCTCAAAAACAGGTCTGATTGTTGCCCA
>CAYMKD010000013.1:13183-16426 GCA_964390435.1 uncultured Pseudobdellovibrionaceae bacterium
CATCGCATTTTGATGTGGAAGAGTCGTGTGATTTTAGTAAAAAAAGCACGACAATTTATGGCAGGAAAAAAATATGCCGACGCGGCCGTCGCTTACGAAAAGTATCTACGCACGATGGAAATTGTTTTTGAGGTAAAACCTGGAGAGCTTACACCCACGCATTTTAAAGATTCTGCTCGCACTAAAGAGCTTACGATTGTTGCATCTGTTTATTGGGACTTACTGCGTATTTATGATACCAATGATCGTTACCAATCTAGACAGCAACAAGCCGCAAAACAACTTGCTAAGTTTATTCGTTTCACACCAGTTCTTCCGGACATCATAAAAAAAGCACAAGCTTTTGCGAAATCTGCACGCAACCCTGCTGCCGTAAAAACTTTTCTCAAAGAAGCCAATGTGAATCGAGCTCGATGCTTTGTTGCAACTGCTGCATTTCACTCTGGTGATGCTGCAGAAGTTCAATATTTAGTTTCTTTTCGCGATGAGTGGCTTAGAAAAAGTCATCTAGGACGAAGATTTATATTTATGTATTACCGCCTTTCACCAACCATTGCCCAGGGACTTTTACTTTGCCCTCTTTTGCAACCCTTGGCGCGCAGCTTTCTACGGCTGATAATTCGTTTTTTAAGACGAATCTTCTTGCCAAGTCCAAACACTTTTTGAATTCTGGGCTCTATGAGCCATAAATTTGATGTCATTATAATTGGTGCTGGTTTAACAGGTTTAATGATCTCTCGCGTTCTACTTGAAAAGGGGCTTAAAGTTGCTCTTGTAGATGAACATGAGCGTTGGGGAGGAGTTCACCATGTCACCAATATTGCCGATCAAAAAATGGATAATGGCTTTCGCTTTATTCCGGATACCGAGTCTGCTCGTGCAGCCTTAAGTTTTTTTAATAAGTATACTGGCGCTTACTCAGATATTCAAAGTGTTGAAAATCAACTCATAACTTATGAAGCTGGTGAGTTTAAATCTTTTGTAGGTTTTGGTGATGAAGCTCCTGAGTTTTACAGTGAGCTTTCTTACTTCTTAAGTCCCCAAAAAATTAAACTTACAACACCTATTTACTCTTGGTGTGAATCCTTAGCTCCTGAAGAAGGGCTTACTTACTTGCCTCGCTCAATAGTGACTAAAATTGAAGTTCAAGACGGGCTGGCGACGAATCTTACAATAAATGGCTCAAAGAATTTAGGGGCTCGCTATGTTATATACACTGGCACCCTACCCGACTTGGCCAAACTGCTGCCTGAGGAAACCCTATCTGCAAAAGCACGCCAGCGTCTCTTAAAGGCTTCTTATAGTTCAGCTCTTTCACTCAGCCTAGCTCACAATAAAATCAGTGAGCAAATCGATCCTCTTAATGTTCTTATTGGCCATAGCCAAGAGGGACTTGAAGTTGCTCTTGGTGAGTTCTCCTCTACGATAGAGGCCACACAAACTTCTCAGTGGCTTAGTTTTATCTCTCAAAATGAAGTTGAAGATACAGAGCGAGTGGCCCACCATTTTAAAGCAATGAAACGCCTTATTAAGCGCGCTTACCCTGACCTACAAATTAAGCAAGAACGCATTGCCCTGTTCCCTCATTATGCCGGTGGCGAGATTAAGCTTAAAGAAGATCTCTCTTTACCTCAGGCCTCAAACCTTTTTGTTGCTCGCGCGGGAGCGTCTGAAGACAAGGATAACCTTCTGAGTTCCTTAAGGTTGGCTGAAAAAATCAGTCAGCTAGAGCTCCATAATCCATCACCGGAATTAAAAGCACCAGAAGCACAAATTTAGCGCGTCGCGACACTTGCCTAGCTTAGGCCTTTATGCTAACACAGCCCTTCAACTACTCACTTTCTGACTCTTCTGGTCCCCTATGTGGGGCTATATGTCGGAAAGGCGGATTAACCAGAAGGAGATTATATGGCCCAGGTCACTATGAAAGAAATGCTCGACGCCGGCGTGCATTTCGGACACCAAACGCAAAGATGGAATCCAAAAATGAAGCCCTATGTTTATACGGCTCGTGGTGGAATTCACATCATTGATCTACAGAAATCTGTAGTTAACGCCAACGCAGCAGCTGATTATGTTAAAAAAATGGCAGCAGATGGCGGACGAGTTATTTTTGTTGGAACAAAAAAACAAGCCGTTGAGCCGATTCAAGAGGCGGCACAAAAGTGTAACCAATACTACGTTACAAAACGTTGGCTTGGTGGAACTCTAACAAATTTTGAAACTATTAAATCTAGTATTGATCGACTTAAAAGAATTGATCAAATGCGCGAAAAAGGCGAGCTTGATTTTTTCTCAAAAAAAGAGCGCTCTGGAATTGAAAAAGAATATCTTCGTTTAAATGAGTTTCTTAACGGAATTCGCGACATGAAAGAATCTCCAGAATGTATGTTTATTGTGGATCTTAATAAAGAACACATTGCTGTCGCAGAAGCTCGCCGCTTAGGTATTAAAGTCATCGGTATCGCTGATACAAACACGGATCCTGAACAAATCGACTTTCCAATTCCAGGAAATGACGATGCCATTCGTTCAATTAAGCTTTTTGCTAACCTAGTTGCAGATGCCTATCTTGAAGGCGCAAAAGAGTATGAGCAAAAACTACGCACTCAAACTGATAAAGCCTCTGACGAGTCTCAATCAGATGATAAAGCGGATGCTACTTCTGATAAACGTCGCCGCAATACAAATGCAAAACCAATTGAAAAAGCTGCTAGCCAACCTTCTATTGTTAAAGTTCAAAAACAAAGAAAACTTGTGGCTGCTGGACTTGCTGAACTTGTGGAAATTGAAGCAGAGCTTGAAAATCCAGAGACCCCTAGCGACGACGAAGCAGCTGATAAAGCCGATTAAAATCGGACTTGTCAGTTGCTCTAGAAAGCGTAAAAACCTAAGTATATTTAAGGAGATTGACTATGACTATTTCTGCCACAGCAGTACGTGATCTACGTGAAAAGACAAATGCCGGAATGATGGATTGCAAGCGCGCCCTACAAGAAACTGGTGGTGATTTTGATAAAGCCGTTGATTGGCTTCGCACAAAAGGTCTGGCTTCAGCTGCAAAAAAAGCAGATCGCTTAGCAAGTGAAGGCATGGTTCATGCCTATATCCACGGCGAAGGACGAGTTGGTGTTTTGCTTGAAGTTAATAGCGAGACAGACTTTGTTGCTCGTAATGAAAACTTTAAAAATTTTGTAAAAGACATCGCTCTTCATATTGCAGCTATGTCGCCACTAAGTGTAA
>CAYMKD010000013.1:16436-16686 GCA_964390435.1 uncultured Pseudobdellovibrionaceae bacterium
GTAACACCTGAAGAAATTCCAAGTCACATCGTCGATAAAGAGCGTGAAATTTTAATAGCTAAAAACAAAGAGCAAGGAAAGAAACCAGAAATGATTGAAAAAATCGTTGATGGTCAAATTAAGAAGTGGCTCTCTGAGAGCTGCTTGCTTGAGCAAAAATATGTAAAAAACCCAGAAATTAATGTTGGTGAATACCTAAAGCAAACTATTGCTCAAATTGGCGAGAACGTTGTTATTCGCCGCTTTGTTC
>CAYMKD010000014.1:0-16342 GCA_964390435.1 uncultured Pseudobdellovibrionaceae bacterium
ATTTGGTATTGAGTGGAAAATACTGCGACAAATACTTCTTCGTCTCTTTCAATGTATTTTAAATAGGAGGGGTAACAATAAAAAGGTGCATACACGCCCTCACTCCATAACTCAAGAGATGCAATCCACACCAAACCTTTTTCTTTAGGAACCCAATTACCTGTTTCTAAATTAATAGAAACAATATCTCCCGCCTTTTGATGGCCTGAGAAAACTTTTAAAACTTTAGCTTCTACATTTGTGGCATTGTCTTCAGAAAGATTTTGTACAACAGCCATCAAGTGAGTATTTGGGGTCATAAATGACAAAGGGTCAATAAAACTTCCCTCATCACCTATACAAAAAGCATGGGCTTTTACTGCTAATGTTAAAACTAATAAACTGAGTAATTTTAAGAATTTCATGGGCACCTCATAAGTTAAAGATGCCTCACCCCATATTACGAGCATTGATCGAGGTCAATAAGGAGTCGATACTCTTCCAATAAAGTACGGCAAATTACTGCGGAGTACAAATAACCGTGGCGCCCCTAAAGACGATGCTAAATGAACCTTACAGTGAGCTTTGATTTTAACACCACCCATCACGTTTATTCCTGACTTGATCAGCACGAGCGAAGGCTTTTCGTAACCTTTTCATGGTATGATGCACACTCCAACTCTCTCAAGTGCGCCTTATTAAGTCTAAGTCCGACAAGAAGACGAGAGGCCGTGAGTTTTTCAATGAATAAATTTAAAGCCTCACAAAGAATAGAAGCTTATGAAATCAACAAAATTGTTGCATAAATTGCATAACTTATTGGACGATCGTAACTGGTACAACTTATGGGGGCACTCCATGGGTTCGAGGAGTTTTTCTAATTTTCAAAATTGGGGTGATCGACGGGGCTTGAACCCGCAACCCTCGGAATCACAATCCGATGCTCCACCATTGAGCTACGACCACCACAGAGATGTAAACTCTGACTTATAAAGAGGGATTTGTAAATGTGCAACAAAAAATCTTGCTTTTATAGTCGCAGACAATAAAAAAAGCTCAGTAATTCTAGATGATTAGTAATCACACTGGCGAATCATGGGGGCCGCCGTCTCGCAGCGCCCTGAGACCGAAGCTGGCAGACGCCACTCCTCACCCCACTGCCCATTGGCATTGCAGCGCTTACGTACGCAGCTTACTTTTTCTAGCTCCACACGACAGTTTTTTTGTCCCTTAGGATTATTTAAACAAAACCAAGCACACTCGTTGAATTTAGCAAACGGAGCCTCACAAATCTGTCCAGGTAGTTTTTTAGCCTTTACAACTACCTTCTTTTTGACTACAGGCAGCGCCATCGAGGTCAGCCAGTTTTTTACCTCTTCTTTGCTTAAATCTTTTGCATCAATAGGATGACCTTGAACTATCTTTTGCCCTTTAAGCAGAATATCAAAAGCAGGCTCACCATCAACCATCACAGCTTGAAAACCTACTGATTGCTCGTTCTTAAAACCCGTGCTCTGTTCAACTCCAATGGGGCGCAAAAAGCCATCGCCTTTTAAAGAGTGGGCCGAAGTTAAACCAGTCTGCACATCGTATTGAAGAACCAAATCCTCACCCTTATAAGCAATCTCAACAGTGGGAGTTGTGATCAAATTAGGTCCCTCATGAAAAAGAAAGCGAGCTTGACCTTTAATTAATTTAAACTGAGGCTGCTCTTTCTTAAAAGAAATCTCTAAATGACTATTGGAGGGAACCATTAAATAGTTCTTATCGCCCCAATCCACTCTAGCTATTGTACCTTCAGCAGTTTCAATATGCCCAGCCTCGCTAAAAACAGCTGACACTTTAAGGGGAGACTTTTCGCGTTCGGCAGTCTTAAAAGTTATCTGCCCACGCAAATAAGTCAGCTTTGGTGGCTTTTGTATGGCCCATAGAGAATGAGCTCCAAATAGAATAAAAGAAAATAATAAAAGTCGCATAACCCCTTACTTCTACTTTTCTTTTATCGGCTTATTTTTTAGCTTTATTGACTCGGCCATGGGCCAGGTTGCCTCTAGACCTATTTAAGTTTTTGCATCTCCCAGAGCTTAGCAAATTTTAAAAATACAGAGTAACCAGCCCCAATAGCTATGATAAAGCCCGGCAGACCATCCATAAAACCCTTTTTTAAAATATAACACTCTAAAAATTTACTCAGAGGCTTAAAGATGAGTTTAATAAGTGAAAACTTCTTAGATTTTTTATTTAGTTCTACGGCTCCTAATGAAGAGTAGCGATCATTGGTTCTTACTTGCTCAGAAATACTATTAAACACATAATGCAAAATACATGATTTTAGTTTTTGACTTGATTTAAATTTAACTGCTTCGTGAACTTCGCGCTCAGTCCATGCAGCTGATTTACGATTGAATAATCTTGTTTGATAATCTGGGTACCAGCCCCCGTGACGAATCCAGCGCCCTAAATAATAAGAAAGCCTTGGTATTTGATAAGCGTCACAAACATTTGTGTTGAAATCTAAACCTTCTATCTCTTTTGCAAGCTCAGGGCTCAATGCCTCATCCGCATCAAGAGATAAAATCCAATCATTTTTAGCGAGCTCAGTCGCTCTGGCTTTTTGTTTACCAAATCCCCGCCACTCTTCTTGAAAAACCTTCGCCCCTAGAGCCTCTGCCTTAGTTTTAGTCTCATCCTGACTAAAGGTATCAAGGATAATAACCTCATCTGCCCAAGGCACAGAGCGAATACAACGCTCAATGTTGTGAGCCTCGTTTAGAGTAATGACCACTAGGGAAATCGCTTTTGTCATAAGACTTTGTTATTTCAACTTCAAAGCTCCTTGTCAAATGAGAAGGCTTCGTCCTAGAATGCTTTAAAGCATAGTTATAACGAAGGAGTTTTTTGTGCGTTCACTATTTGTTTTACTATTAAGCTTATGGACAACACAGGCTTTGGCTTTTTTTACAACCATGGAAACTGCTGAAGTCGTTCCTGAAGGCACTTATCGCTTAGGATTAGAGCCACAAATCGTATTTACTCCAAGTGGCTTTAATTTATTAGGTTACTTTGATGCCCCTGTGGCAGAGGATCGTAGTATCCGGGTTCAACTCGGCGTTGGAGAAACTGATTTTCAAACGAGCTTTTTCTATAAGTGGGTTCCCTTTCCGGATTATGGCAATCAACCCGCTATTGGTTTTCGCAGTGGCGCCCTTTATGCACGTGATGGTGATAACACTTATTTGGGTATACAACTTCAACCCATTGTCAGCAAAAAGTATGACACTGATTTTGGAGTTTTCACACCCTATGCTTCTTTGCCAGTTGGCTTGATTACTACTAAAAATAAAACTACTTATCCTGTTCAACTAGCGATCGGAACTGAGTACGATTCAAATCAATTAGAAAAACTTTTTTTCGCAGGTGAAATTGGCTTTGATGTTAAAGATGCTAGCTCCTATATCTCAGCATCCGTGATATTATGGATTGATGATCGCGAAGGAATTCAACTGAAGTAATTAGGATTTAGGAGTTTCAAGGATGTTTGCTTCTCTATTTCATGGCTCATATGCTGCTGATTTATATATTGATTTAGGCACAGCTAACACCCTTGTTTCTGCTCGTGGCAAGAATATGGTTCTTAACGAGCCCTCTTTAATAGCTTACAATGAGCTTAATAAAGGAAAGCGCAAAATCATTGCTGTCGGTCTAGAGGCAAAACAAAAAGCGGGCCGCACTCCTGGCAATATAATACTCACTCGTCCTCTTAAAGAGGGAGTTGTGGCTGATTTTAAAATTACAGAAATCATGCTAAAACATTTTTTATCTCATCCCAATGTAAAATCAGGTTTTATGCGCCCAAGACTTTTAATGTCACTACCTCATGGGGTTACAGATATTGAACGTGAAGCTCTTAAAGAGGCTGGCCTTGCTGCTGGAGCTAGAGTTGTTTATCTTGTGGATGAACCCATGGTGGCTGCTGTGGGTGCTGGCCTTCCTGTTCGCGAAGCTAGGGGTTGCATGCTCGTCGACTTAGGTGGTGGCACAACAGAAGTTGCTGTTATTGCTTTAGCGGATATTGTTTTTTGTAAAACAGTTCGCATTGGTGGCCATAAAATGGATGAAGCCATTATCGAATACATGAAAGATAAAAAAAATCTTATCATTAATGACATCACAGCAGAAATCCTAAAAATTTCAATTGGCACGGCTCTACCCAAAGTAGATATACAAAAAACTTTAGTAAATGGTCGTGATGCTTCAACCGGATTGCCTCATACTATTGAAGTTTCTTCGCAAGATATCGGCGAAGCTCTGGCCCCTTCTATTGAGCAAATTGTGACTGCTATTAGCACAACTTTAGAACACACACCTCCTGAACTTGTCTCTGACATTATTGAAACTGGTTTAGTTTTAACTGGAGGTGGTGCTTTAATTCGTCACCTTGATAAAAAAATTGAAAAAGACGTTAAACTTCCCGTTCGCCTGAGCGAAGACCCCCTAACGACAATAGCGCTTGGCGGAGCCAAACTAATCGCCGATAAAGAGTTTCTAGATAAAGTGCGAATTGACGAAAAAGACGAAGAAGACGAGCTGGGTTAATACTCATCACCCGTTTTTTGATTCTCATGCAATAATGCTAAAAGCTTAGAGCCCACAGGTCCCACAGTTATTTTTTGTTGTTCAACCAAACTTACTGGTAAAACATCTAAAGTGGTTCCGATCATAAATACTTCTTTGGCACTGAGCAAATTCTCTTTTGTGAGATTTATTTCTTTCACACCTTTGAGCTCACCACTGGTAACTAATTTTTTTGCAAGCTCTGCCACACGCACCAAAGTTGTTCCTTTAAGAGTGTAATCAAACTTAGGATAACAAAACTCCCCTGCTTGATTCACAAAGGCTATATTTTCTGTTGCCCCTTCTGTTAACCAACCATCAGAAGTCATGCCAATCGCAAAATCTACTTTGCTATCAACTGCATCTTTCTTTAAAAGAACATTGAGCAAATAATTGCAGCTCTTAATTCTTGCAGACCATGAGTCTTTTGCAGGCACTTGACTTAATTTTAAACTCACTCCATTTTGATACTTTTCTTTTTCCATGGGCTTGAATTCAGTTACTACAATATACAACTGACTGCCGATAGTTTCGTAAGGATTGGCTGTAAAACCTCCCGGCCCTCTGCCAACAAAAAGCCTGATTAAACAGTTTTCTTTGTCAGCGGCTTTAAGAGTATCAATAACTTTTTCTTTAATTTGCTCAAGACTCATTGGTAGTTTTAGATCAATAGCTGCTGCTGATCTTGCAAGTCTTGCCAAGTGCTCATCTAATAAATAAATTTTTCTAGCTTTTGTTTTGATAGCCTCAAAAATTCCGTCTCCCCGATGAACCATATGCTCATCAATAGGCAAAAGCATACTGCGTGGATCGCAGACAATTCCATCCCAATAACTTGAATACATCGCTAAATAGTTTTGCTGATAAACAGATGATTTTTGCTGCAAGCGAGCCCACAATTCAGATTGACTCAATATGGATGTCATTTTGCCCCCTTAAGAGTCTGGTATGCTCTAGTTTAACCAGAAAAAATTTGACCTAAAAGCTTAAATTCATTGAAATAAAAGTATCTACTCTAAGGAGGCATTATGAACTTTCGTCTAGTTGCTATTTTCTTTGCACTGAGCTTTTCATACAACTCATTGTATGCAAATGCAGATGCCTCTAAAGAAATGCAGATAAAACTCGTTGCTGATCCTCACGCTGTTAAGGCAAAAGCTTCTGACAAACATATGGAACCAGTCCCTCAAGTAGATGAAGAAGAGCTTGCTGAGGCCGAAAACCCAATTGTAGCACCAGCTCCTGTAGCACGAGAAAGTATCATACATTCCGTGCCAGACCCTGCTGTAGATCATATAGCAGAACATGAACCTCAAAAAACAGTTCAGGCACACAAAGCTCCTGTTAAAACAAAAAAAGTTATAACACAAAAACCAGCTCCCACAAAAAATCAAAAAGTAAGTCACAGTGCTGTTGAAGGCACAACTCATGTTATGGAGCCTACCAAAGAACCTACTGTAGAATCAGTTATGGCCGAACATACGGAAAAGCATGAAACGGCACCAAAAACAAAAAAAGCCTCCTCTCATCATGCAAAAACTGACGCTGTTGATGCCGAAAAAGCTTTAGGCTGGTTAAAAAATGGCAATCGTCGTTTTACAAAAGGTTTTCTAAGAGCCGATGGACTAAAATCAAGCGATCGCCAAAGACTCACTAAAGGGCAGCACCCTCACTCGATTATTATTTCATGTAGTGATTCGCGTGTTCCACCAGAAATTGTTTTTGATCAACGTTTAGGAGAAGTTTTTATAATTCGCACAGCAGGCCAAGCTCTTGATCTTAATGCTATTGCTAGTGTTGAGTATGCTGTGGAACACTTGGGCACAAAGCTTATTGTTGTTATGGGACATGAGAGCTGTGGTGCTGTTGCTGCAGCACTTGATACTTTAGGTGGCAAAGATGCTGGGAGCCCCGCTCTCAATGCTCTTGTAAGAGATATCCAGCCTAGAGTTAATGAATTTGCTAGTAAACCACGATCTAAAAACATAGAGGACGAAAGCTGGGCTAATGTGCGTGGAGTTGCTCAAGATTTAGTGGAGCGTTCAAGCATCCTCCGAGATAAGGTTATGAGTGGCGAGCTTCAAGTCCATCAGGCACTTTATCATTTAGGTAGTGGGCAAGTTGATTTCAGTGGACAAGCTAAAGTGAGTGCTAGATAGACATGACGCAAAGCACTTTTTGCTCTCGTTAGCTTATGTGGACATTCTTTAGCCTCTCAAGTAAGTTGCCAATCAATTATTTAGTGGAGCATATTTATGGCTACTCGTCGCATTGTGGCTACAGGGGCTCTCCCCTATGCCAATGGACACATACATATTGGGCACCTGGTTGAATATCTTCAGGCAGATTTTTGGACTCGCTTTCAAAAAATGCGTGGCCATGAGTGCCTCTACTTATGTGCTGACGACACACACGGCACTCCCATTATGGTCAAAGCTCGTGAACTCGGCGTTAAACCTGAAGATCTAATTGCTAAATCGGGTGCAGAGCACATTAAAGATTTCAATGATTTTCAGATTGAGTTTGATCACTACTCTTCTACCAACAGTCTTGAAAACAAAGAGCTTTGCGAAGAGTTCTATCATAAAATTAATGCCAAAAAACATTTTACTACTAGATCTATTGAGCAACTCTACTGTCCACACGATAAAATGTTTTTACCAGATCGTTTTGTTAAAGGCACTTGTCCTAATTGTAAGTCTGCAAATCAGTACGGTGATAGCTGCGATAATTGCGGTGCTACTTACGCACCCAAAGATTTAAAAAGTCCTGCCTGCGCTATTTGTGGAACTGAACCTATTTTAAAAAATAGTGAACATGTTTTTTTCAAACTCAATGATTTTAAAAAATTCTTATTAGATTGGGTGCCCAAACACACAGGACGCGAAGTTGGCAATAAAATGATGGAGTGGTTCAAAGAAGACCTACGCGATTGGGACATCTCTCGCGATGAGCCTTACTTTGGTTTTGCAATTCCTGGTTTTGAAAATAAATATTTTTATGTTTGGGTAGACGCTCCCATTGGCTATATCTCCACTCTTAAACAGTGGTGCAAACTCAAACAAAAAGATTTTAAGAATTATTGGCCTGACGAGAATACCGAAATCTATCATTTTATCGGTAAAGACATTACCTACTTTCATACTTTGTTTTGGCCGGCAATGCTTAAAGCGGCTGACTACCGAGAGCCCACACAAGTTTTTGTGCATGGATTTTTAACTGTTAATGGCGAAAAAATGAGTAAATCTAAGGGCACTTTTATCAGTGCTAGAACTTATTTAAAACATTTAGATCCAACTTACTTACGCTATTATTATGCCTGCAAAATTTCAGGCACCTTAGATGATATTGATCTTAATCTAGAAGACTTTGTGCAAAGAGTGAATTCTGATTTAGTTGGTAAGATTACCAATCTTGGCTCTCGCGGAGCACAGATGCTTAAAAAAAGACTCTCAGGCCGTATGAGTAATTTAACAGTTGAGAGTAAGGTTTGGTTAGCTCAGTTTCGCACTGCTGGTGATATAATAGCGCAGCATTTTGAGGATCGTGATTTTTCTAAAGCTACAAATGAAATTCGTGCCCTTGCAGATGAGGCCAATCGCTACTTTGATGAAAAGGCTCCATGGAAACTAATTAATGAAGATCCCGAGGCCACTCGTGAAGTTCTAAGTGTGACTCTCAATGTCTTTAGGCTTTTAAGTATTTATTTAAAACCTGTTCTGCCACATTACACTGCCAAAGTAGAACAGCTCTTTGGCGAAAGCCCTTATACTTGGAACAGCACTCAAGTGTGGCTTGAAAACCATCTTATTAACGATTATGAACATTTAGCCACTCGTATTGAAAGTGACAAGGTCAAAGCTATGATTGAAGACTCAAAAACAGGTGAAGTTAAAACATCTACTCCAAATGCTGCTTCTCCAGCAGCAGCTAAATCTGAACTTATAAAGTTTGATGATTTTGCAAAAGTAGACTTAAGAATCGCAAAAATTATTGAAGCTGAAGAAATCAAAGAAGCCGATAAGCTTTTGCGTCTTAAAGTAGATCTTGGCGGAGAAACCAGACAAATCATCGCCGGCATTAAATCTGCTTACAAAGCAGAGGATTTAGTTGGCAGACTTACAGTGATTGTTGCTAACCTTGAGCCTCGTAAAATGAAATTTGGAGTTTCAGAGGGAATGGTTTTAGCAGCCGGTGCTGGCGGCAAAGAACTCTTCATTATGTCTCCGGATAGTGGAGCTAAGCCAGGTGATAAGGTTAAGTAGCTTCAAGTGAAAAAGCCTTACGTTTTTAATTCACAAGTCACAGAAATTGCCGAACTGTTCTCAAATCTTGAGGGCGAGTGGCTCAGTGAAAATAAGCGAATTGAACTTATCACAGAAATTAAGAAAAAAATTTCTGATTTAGCCACGTGTGATGACCCCATACTAAAAAAACTAGCTAAGTCTGCTGAGCATATCCATACCGACTCTGAGCTTGAGCACTTACTAAATTATTTAATTCCTTTTGAGCGTCTGCTTGATAAAAATATCACAGATGCAGACTTTTTAGTTCTCAGTGAAGATCAAAGTGTGAGCTTAAGTGCGCCTGCTCCTCTTGTATTAGTGGCTGACAATATAAGATCTGCATTTAATGTTGGTAGCATGCTGAGAACAGCTGAATGTCTACATGCCACTAAAGTATGGCTAACGGGCTATTCGCCTGTGCCTATTGATAAAAAAACGGCCAAAGCCTCAATGGGTGCTGAAAATTATATTTTATGGGAACACCACCGAGATTTATCTGTTGTACTTCAACAATTAAAAAATGAAGGCTATAGCTTAGTGGCACTTGAAACAGTTAAAGAAGCAAATACAATATATGATTCTTCATTGCCAGAAAAAGTAGCCTTTATTGTCGGCAATGAGCGTTTTGGTTTAAGTGAGAAAATCTTAAGCCAAGTAGATCAAATTTTAAGACTGCCTGTTTTTGGCCGAAAAAACTCTTTGAATGTAGGAGTTTGTTTTGCGGCAGCTGGTTTTGAATGGCGACGGCAACATAATCTATGGACTTAAAACCAATTGGCCATATCTCCACAAATCAAAAGCATCCTTACGAAGCCCCAAGACAAGGAGTTTTAACCAAGCAAGAAGGCCTTATCACTCTTGAAAACCCTCAGTTCGGCGAAGCTCTAAGAGAACTTGAGGGTTTTGAGCGCATTTGGCTGATTTATTTATTTCATCATAACTCTGAGTGGAAACCCCTGGTGAAACCTCCTAGAGGACCAGATCATAAAATTGGTGTCTTTGCGACCCGCAGTCCCTATCGACCTAATCCTTTGGGACTTAGTTGTGTGAAGCTCATTAAAATTGAAGGACTTAAAATTTATGTTAGTGAGCATGATCTCCTCGATGGCACGCCTATTTTGGATATCAAACCCTACATTCCCTATGCCGATGCCTTTAGCGAAGCCCGCGCTGGCTGGCTAGAGAATATTGAAGAGCAAAAATTTAATCTGAGTTTTTCAGAAATCTCTTTAGAGCAACTGAACCTTTTAGAAAATTTAGGTGTTGGTCAAATTCGTTCTTTTTGCGAGCAACAACTAAGCTACCACCCTACAGATTTTAAGAGAAAACGCCTAATCGAAATTAGTTCAAATGAATTTATATTATGTTACCGAACATGGCGTATTGAATTTAAGGTGGATTTAAATCTTCAACAAATTTCAGTTGAAAAAATTTTTTCTGGTTACACTGAGGCTGAGCTGCTAAGTCCTGCGGATCCCTACGAAGACAAAGAAATTCATCATAAGTTTTTAAAGCACTAACTCACTCGTCTCTTAATTGTTTTATCCCAAAATTGTATGAGTTGATAGGGCGTGTATTTTATAACTTGAATAGGGTTTTTCACAAAGGGGATTAAAAATACAAAACGCATAACCGTAGAAATAGTAAAGATCATCCAATAACCTTTATGATCTAAACCAAAATAATACAAAATCTTACCACCTACAAAACCACCAAACACAATAGCACAAGAATTAAAAACATTATGAAGTGCAAGCATGGTTGTCTTTGCGTGACTTGGAATATTGTTAAAGAAAATCAAAGTCATTCCAACTTCAAAAGCACCCCAAGCTACTCCAGAAGTTAGTTGTAAAAAGAGGATATAATAAAAATTGGGGGATATATTCCATAAAATAGGCACTGGAGCTGCAGCAAAAGCTCCAAATAAGAAGACTTTGCGCACTCCATAAACATCAATCCATTTTTTTACTATAGATGCCGATCCCACTTTAGCTAAAATAAGAATTGCTAGTGCACACATGTATTGTTGATAACTGAACTTTAATTGCGCCAGCATATATGGTGTTACAAAGGGAGCTGAAATATAAACGCCAGCATAAAATAAAAATAAGGCAACAAAGAATTTTTTTTGCTCCGGATTTTGCAAAAGCTTTCTTAAAGTGACCCGAATGCTGGGTCTCACTTTTAATTTTTCCCAGTCAGGGTGAACATCTTGTTTTGCTAAAAAATAGGCTGAAACTATACGACAGATAAAAGCCACAAAAAAGATACTTGAAAAAATCGGCCATAGTTGTGACTCTGAGTTTCTCTGTAATACCAAGCCAGCTGTTACCAGCCCTAGTAAAACTCCCACTTGAGTGTAGCGAACACGCTGTGAGAAATAACTTGAACTAACGGTGCGAGGCACAAGATGCCCCATCCAAAAGTTCCATGCTGGCCCTGAGGCAAATCCACTTCCCCAATAAATGGATGAACAAACCATCAGCGCCCAAAAAGGAGCCTGCCCCATCCAAGCAAAAATCAATAGTGGTAAAAAAGCAAAGGCCTGAATACTTGCTGTAATAACCACCCATTTTTTATGTGATCCTACGTAACTAATGGCCCTAGGAGATAAAAGTTGTACAACAGCGCCAATTAAAAGAGGCACTGAGGCAAGCATTCCAACTAAAATTTCACTTGTACCAACAGACATAGCAAAGGCCGGCAAATAGGTCTCACCAGTACCCACCATAATGCTATAGAGAAAACCTTCAAGAAGACTCAGCTTTAAACTAGAGCGAACCTTGGTATTTTCTAAAGGAGTGACAGCCGCTTCAGGCGTCTGACTGTCGTTGATCATTTACACATCTTCTCACGGGCTTAAAAAAATCGTAAGTCCGGGTTCAGAGCGTAAAGGAGCTTACATGGATTTATCAATAAATTTTTTGTGAAGATACTTTGGAATATTGGCAATGCCATGACGAAACAAAAAACCATTAAATCCTGCATATTTAACATTTTCGTGGTCTTCAAAGAAGCGTGCATAAGCTCCCAAAACTGGAGGAATACTTAAAAAGCCTGACCAATGGCCAGGGAGTCCACGATTTGTGTTTATCTCTATGAGCCGGTGAACACCATTATCAAGAACAGCCATATCCAGTGACCATGCTTGTTGATACAGTAAAGATGGGGGCAAAAGACTCAGCATTTCTTGAGCAAACTGCTCAGTAGAACTGATTAAAGAATCTGTAGCTTCCTTATTCTTTTCACGCCACCTTGAGTAGCTAGCTCCGGGAACCACAGATTGCTCAAATGTGTGCAATCTCACTTCCATAAAATCTTTTGTTACTAGTGGTTTTTTTATACCAGCGGCGGTAATAACATTTTCTTGCAAAATCATAAACTCACCACTTGTAACAGTTCCTAAAGCCGAGACAAATGGCGTAGAAAAGTCCTCAGGTTTATAAATTGGAGAGCTCTCTTTTAATAAATCTTCAACAAAGTTTGGCATTTTAAAGTAAAAGTTTTTAATGCCTGCTGAGTTAAACCCCACTGCTGCCTTAGCAATAGCACCATGAGGAAATTCAGTCTCAATAGCATTTAAAATCTTCTCTTTCTCAGCTATAATTTGACCCTTGCTATTAACCAATCCATATTTTGCCAAAAAATATTTTAACCCAATGGCCTTGGGTTGATAAAAGTCAGCCTTGTCCTTTAAATAGTATTCAAAAATTTTTGAGACTAATAATTTATCTGATAAGGCTTTGGTAAATTCAGAGGCTTCAACAATTCCCAACTCATAAACAGACCTTAATAAATCATTTCTATCCTGACCTTTTAGTTCTACAACTGTCAGGCTTGGTAGTTTTTTATCAGATCTCTGATCAATTTCTTTTATGAGGCTAGCCACCTTTTGATCTAAAAAATAAACTGGATGATATGCCGGAGCTGCTACCGAAGCGCTGAGAGTCCAAAAAATAAAATTAAATATTAAAAAACGCATAGAGGAAGCTCCACTAAATTACTGGGAGTCAACTACCCCAAATTGTTATAAAAGAGCAAGGTTTCTGGTAAGAAATCCATCTTTAAAATTGAACTTTGTACTTTAGACAAATAAGATACTTTTTAATGAAGATTCACGATCGCTACCACCCGCATCATAAACACGCAGACGAAAATCATGCAGTTCTCTTTCAACCAGATCCTGAGATTGAAAAAAACGAACGACGAATTTTATTTGTTCTAGTTCTCACTGCAGTGACCATGATTATTGAAATTGCGGCCGGCACACTGACGGGCTCAATGTCCTTGCTTGCTGATGGTTGGCATATGGCCTCTCATGCTGGGGCCTTACTTATTTCTTGGTTTGCCTACCGTTTATCAAAATCAAAAAAAATTAGTCAAAACCTAACTTTTGGCGCAGGCAAGGTGATTCCTCTTGGTGGCTATACAAGTGCTATTTTACTCGCTTTAGTTGCTTTGTTTATGGCGATTGAATCTACAGAGAGAATATTCACGCCACGAAGCATTGAGTTTAATGAGGCCCTTTGGGTGGCTGTTTTTGGTTTAATTATTAATCTTGTTTCTGCTCTTGCTCTACAGCAAAAAAGTCACGGTCATAAGCATGACCATGCTCACAACCATGTACATGACCACAATCTGCAAAGCGCTTATATTCATGTTCTTACAGATGCCCTCACCTCGGTATTAGCAATAGCCGCCTTGTTATTAGGCAAATATTATGGATGGGCTTGGGCTGACCCATTAATTGGACTTCTTGGAGCCGTAGTGATTTTACGTTGGGCATGGTTTTTATGCCGAGATACGGCATGGGAGTTAATGGATGCCCATGACCATCGAATTAATTTTGCCAAGCTTGAGCAGCATATTGAAGCTCTTGGTGCTAAAGTCATTGATGTCCATATTTGGAGAGTCGCCCCCCAAGCAGTAGCTTGCGAGCTTATTTTATCCACTGAAAAGCTACGAGGAGCCAACTTCTACCGTGAACAACTTGTAAAGCAGTTTACTCTTCAGCATGTTGTCATTGAAGAGCGCCTGACTACTTAATTATAGAGGACACCAGTTTGCGCGAAGCAGAAATTATTAAACCTGGGTCTGAAATTTAAATAAAAAACTTGGAATTCAAATTCTCGCAATGTCTATTGTTTTGACGCAGCTGCGCCATATCAAATTATCTTATAGCTTAGCCTTTGCCAGATTAATATTTTGCGTTTAAAACGTCCGTTCAAACAAAGTATTAACAATTAATAACACTAACTTGACGAGGCTCATACATGACACAGAAGTTTTTTGCCTTTTTAACGGCTCTTTTGTCTTCTTCTCTAGCTTTTGCTAGCGAAGCCAACATTGTTTTACCACCACTAGATGTGACCTTCCCACATCTTGGCGATATTTCAGGAGTCACATTATTGACAATTGGTTTAGGTGTTGGAGCTCTTGGGATTTTATTCGGACTTATCGAATTCGTATCTATTAAGAAATTACCTGTTCATAAATCTATGTTGGATATCTCGAACCTAATTTATGAAACTTGCAAAACTTATATGATTCAACAAGGTAAACTTCTTGTTCTACTCGAAGTTTTCATTGGTGTTTGTATCATATTCTACTTCGGTTACTTACTTGAGTTTGAAGCCAGTCGAGTTCTACTTATTCTTGCATGGTCTATCCTTGGAATCTTAGGGTCCTTCTCTGTTGCTTGGTTTGGAATCAGACTTAATACTTATGCTAACAGCCGTACTTCTTTTGCATCTTTAGGTAAAAGTCCTTATCCAGTGATGGATATTCCACTTCGCGCGGGGATGTCTATAGGTGTTGTTCTTATCTGTGTTGAGTTGATTTTAATGATCATCATTTTATTGATGGTTCCTGCTGAAGCTGCTGGAGCTTGTTTTATTGGATTTGCAATTGGTGAATCACTAGGAGCTTCTGCTCTTCGAGTGTGTGGCGGTATCTTTACAAAGATTGCTGATATTGGCTCTGACTTAATGAAAATCGTCTTTAAAATTAAAGAAGATGATGCCAGAAACCCAGGGGTTATTGCTGACTGTACTGGTGACAACGCCGGTGACTCTGTCGGGCCAACTGCTGATGGATTTGAAACTTATGGAGTAACTGGGGTTGCTCTAATCACTTTTATCGTTTTAGCTGTTGGCTTTACAGTGGGCCCAGATGGCATGCGCATGGGCACGCCTGATCAAGTAAACCTACAAGGGAAGTTTATTGTTTGGATCTTTGCAATGCGTATTTTGATGATCCTGACTTCTATTGGCTCTTATATGATCAATGGAGCGATTTCAAAAGCTATGTATGCGAAGAAAGCTCACTTTGATTTTGAAGCGCCTTTGACTTCTTTAGTATGGGTAACTTCTCTTTTATCAATCGCAGTTACTTATGTAGTTAGCTATTATATGTTGCAACAACTTCCAGATGGCATGTGGTGGAAACTCTCAACAATCATTAGTTGTGGAACCATTGCTGCGGCATTAATTCCTGAAATTACAAAAATATTTACTTCATCTAAATCAAAGCATGTTCACGAAGTGGTTCAAGCCTCTCGTGAAGGTGGAGCTTCTCTAAACATTTTATCAGGTTTAGTTGCTGGTAACTTTAGTGCCTTTTGGAACGGTATTGTGATTGCTGGTCTTATGTTTGTAGCCTCATGGGTAAGTACAATGGGACTTGATCAATTTATGATCCACCCAGCGGTATTTGCTTTTGGTCTTGTGGCATTTGGTATGCTTGGAATGGGCCCAGTGACTATTGCTGTGGATTCTTATGGTCCGGTAACTGACAATGCTCAATCTGTTTTCGAGTTATCACAAATCGAGCAAATCTCTGGTATTAAAGAAGAGATCAAACGTGATTTCGGTTTTGATCCTAACTTTGAACAAGGAAAGCTTAATCTTGAAGAAAATGATTCTGCTGGTAATACCTTTAAAGCAACAGCTAAGCCTGTGCTTATAGGAACTGCAGTTATCGGTGCGACAACAATGATCTTCTCGATCATCTTACTTCTTGATCTTAAGTTAGATCTTTTGGATCCATTGGTTCTTTTAGGTCTTATTTGCGGCGGCTCTGTTATTTACTGGTTCACTGGTGCCTCAACTCAGGCCGTAACAACAGGAGCTTACAAAGCGGTTGAGTTTATTAAAAAGAACATTAAGCTTTCTGCAACAAAAGCCTCTGTAGAGGATTCAAAACAAGTTGTAAAAATCTGTACTCAGTTTGCTCAACTTGGAATGATCAATATCTTTGGAGTTGTTTTCTTTTTAACTCTTTCGTTTGCATTCTTCTCTCCAACTTTCTTTGCAAGCTACTTGATCTCAATTGCAGCTTTCGGTCTGTTTCAAGCGATCTTTATGGCTAACGCTGGTGGCGCTTGGGATAATGCAAAGAAATATGTAGAAGTTGACTTGAAAGAAAAAGGAACACCTCTTCATGATGCTTCTGTTGTTGGTGAT
>CAYMKD010000015.1:0-16010 GCA_964390435.1 uncultured Pseudobdellovibrionaceae bacterium
AAGAATTATTTATATTTGTGTTTTGAGAACTCATGCCGTCGACAAAAACAATGTTTTCACCATAATTGCCAGCGCGCTTTAGAAGTCCTGGTGTATTCCACAAATTTGTCCCCAAGATTTTGACATTTTTTACGCCATTAAAGGCAAGCATTGGAGCAATTTGGCCAAGAGCTCTAATGCTATCTGGAACAAAAAGAGCTTCAAAATCTACAATTGGCGGAAGCAGATCTTCAGGCACAGAGTTTCTTGCCGAGTGAACACGCTGAGCATCTTGCCATTGTTTTAGGCGAATTTTGTACTCGTCAGCACGATCTTCTACATAATAAAGTCCAACGAGCCTTTGAATAGGATCTCGAAAATCAGTCTCTTTTGGGTCATAGCTTTGTACGGCGCGAACCTGGCCACCACGAGCTAAAACTTCATCCCAAAAAAGATTGGAGTACTCAACGCCGTAAGGATCATTTGGAAAAAGTATGGCAAACTTTTTTATTTTCAAATCATCCATAGAAACACGAACAAGCTCGCGAATTTGCATTTCACTTGTTAGAGCATTACGAAATACAGTGCTGCCAATGTCTGTTAGGCCAGACTTTTGAGAGAGGGAAATATTAGGTACATTCAGCTCTGAGGTTTTTGAAGCTACGGCAACAGCAGTTTTACTTAAAACACTTCCAACGACAGCAATAACATTATCCTCTGTAACAAGACGTTCAACTCCACGTCTAGCAAGGTCAGGATTTCCCTCACTATCTATAACACTGAGTTTAAACTGTGAACTACTAGAGCTATTTAAGCCAAGGCCAAGTTGAAGACCGCGTAAAGTTTTTTGTGCAATGCTGCTGTATTTTCCTGTGAGAGGTAAAACAACCCCAATGGCCCTTGTGTCTACTCGCTTTACTGCTTCTAGCTCAGAAATAAGTTGTCGTGCTTTTTCTGCTAAGTCACTTTCAGGAATAAAATCAAGCACACCAGAAAAATAACGACGAGCTGTATCTAGATTCTTTTGAGCTATGGAGTTTTCTCCTAGACGAAATAAAGCATAGCCACGTAAAAATCCATAATCTGAGCTTCCCGCCACTTGTGAGAGCTGCTCATCATTTAGGCTGCTTTCAATAAGCTCAATAGCTTGGAGCCTTGCTGATTCTTGCTCTTTTTTATTAGGATGGCTTGCAGATAAATAAACAAGAGCTTTAAGAGCTTCAATGTTTTCACCTTTTTGTTCTAAAGCTCGGTAACGTAACTGATAAATTTCAGCAAGTCTATCTGGCAGAGTTTCTTTTTCCTTTAGAGCTTGGCTCGTAAGAGCAATGGTCTCATCAATTTTGCTAAGTCGTAAAGCGGCATTTGCTGCTAAATAAGTAGCTTCTGATTCGTGAATACTTTTGTGTTTTGAATTTACAACCCAGAGATAGCTTTCGTAGGCCTTTTGAACCTCATTGTTTTGCATATGATGGTGGCCAATCAAAATCGCTGAATATGCGGCAGCGTCTGTATCTGGATTGTTTTTAATAATGGACTGTAGCTTTTTTAAACCTTGAGATTTGCGATTTTGCTTAAGATCTGTTTCTGCGGATTTTAAAATAGCCACAACATTAGGAGCTGCTTTTTTAGCTGGCTCTTTTTTAGGACCCATATGGCCACAAGAGGCCACTAAAAAAATAAATGATAAAATTAACGAAAAACGGATCCACAAAGACTTATACATACAAATTACCTTTTTTTAGCTGAAGCGAGCTTCTCTTTAAATGATTTCACAAGAGGCGTTTCCGAGGCAAGGCCAGAGAGCTTACTCAGGTGCTCTTTTTCTTCTGTACTCAATCGAGAGGGAACATCAATAACAATTTTAACAAGCAAATCTCCAGTACCAAGCCCACCTATTTTAGGAAACCCTTTGCCTTTTAGACGAAAGGTTTGGCCAGAGTGTGTTCCAGCTGGGATCTTCAGGCTCGCTTTACCAGTTAAAGTAGGAATTTCTGCATTTGTTCCTAAAATGGCATCTAAATAAGAAATAGGAAGATCAAGCAAAACGTCACTTTCTGAGCGTTTAAAAATGGGGTGCTCAGAAATTTGTATAATGACATAAAGATCTCCGGCGGCTCCTCCAGCAGAGTCTCCTTCGCCACGTAATTTTAATTTTTGCCCATCCTTCACTCCAGCAGGGACGCTCACGCTGAGACGAGCAGATTCTTCGTTGCCATTTCTTTGTCGCATAAATGAAATGGTTTTTTCACAACCAAGAACGGCATCTTCAAAAGAAACACTTAAAGTGTAGCGGAGATCAGCACCTCTTGCTGGGCGACGTTTGCGGGCTCCAGCAAAAGGGTCGCCTCCCGTTCGACTTGAACGTCCAAAAATATCTCCAAAGACATCACTAAAAATATCCTGAAAATCACTGGCGTTTGCGCTCTGATGAAAACCACCAAAGCCAGCTCCAGCACCACCAGCTCCAGGGCCGCCAAATCCACCTTGCGCTCCAGCATGACCAAAGCGATCATACATTTCACGTTTTTTTGGATCACTTAATACATCATAAGCTTCGTTGACTTCTTTAAAGCTATCTTCGGCAGATTTGTTGCCTGGGTTTTTATCTGGATGGTATTTCATAGCAAGTTTACGAAAAGCTTTTTTTAGCTCCTCCGGAGTGCTTGTGCGAGAAACACCTAAAACTGCATAAAAATCTTTTTTTGCCACAAAAATACCTTAATTAGATTTTTTCTGCGCAACAACAACATGTGCAGGGCGCAGGAGACGATCGTGTAATTTATAAGCTTTTCTGTAAACTTTAGAGACATGTCCTGGAGGATGATCATCCGTTTCTTCACTGCTAATGGCTTCATGAGCTGTGGGATCAAAAGCAAGCCCTTCACTCGTAACTTCATTTACGCCAAAGCGAGAGAGAACTTGTTTAAGTTCTTTTTCTGTCATCTCAATGCCTTGACGATAGGTTTCAATATTCTCTGGAGTGACCTCAATAGAAAGAGCTCTTTCAAAATTATCTAAAACGCCAAGTAAATCTACTAAAAGTCTTTCTGACCCGTATTTAATTAAATCCGCACGTTCTTTAATAGCGTTGCGTTTATAATTTTCAAATTCAGCTTTTAAATACAGGTAATCATTTTTGAATTTTTCTACTTGTTTTTGTAGATCTTCTGTTAAGTTTTTAAGCTGATTCTCAGCTGATCCATCGCCAGATTCTTTGTCAGAAAAGTTTTCAGAATTGGCATTTGATGGAGCCGTTTTTTCCTCGGACATGTTCTTTCCTCCACTAAAAAGCAGTCAATAAAGATGTGATAAGTATGGGTTTAAATAAGGACTTGTCAATTTAATGACCTAAGGCGTTAAGTCTTTATCAAGAAAGGTAAGTTCTTGAAATACAAGATTGCTAAGTAAAAGCCCCTTTTCACTTAAACAGAAGCCATTTGAGGTTTTTTTAAGCCAGTTTTTTGCCTCGAGTATGGCAAGTTGAGTCTTCGCTTTTTGTATTGCAAAAGGACTGAAGCGAGACTCCAAATGGGATAAATTAAGGCCTTTAATTTGTCGAAGTGAAACATGGCAATAGTCGGTTAGAGTTTCATGTTCCTTAAGAGATTCAAATTGATTTAAGCCTAAGCCATCACAAAAACTTTGAAGCTTCCTTCCTTGGTGAGCAAGAACGTGTTTTTTATAGGAATTAATTTGTGAAGGGTTCCAAAATCTTGTGCCCCAAGGACCATGATTAACATAAGAGTGGCTGCTCATGCCGATGCCCCAATATTCACCAAAGGTCCAGTATAAATAATTGTGCTGAGATTGAAAGCCAGGTTTGGCATAACTGCTTAACTCATAGCGCTCATAACCGGCACGCAAGAGTTCACTGCTTAGATATTCAAACATGGAAACTTGTGTTTCATCTGTAAGTAGTTTTGAGTAGAGCTTATGTTGAGGTGTCACGGTTAAACAGTAGGTACTTATATGTTGAGGAGAGTATTTAAGGACCGTTTGTAGATCGATTTTTAGCTGCGCGAGGTTTTGTCCTGGGAGTGCAAAAAGTAAATCAACTGAGAAAGAGGCACCAAATTGTTTTAAGAGCTCTAAACTTTCGTGTGTAGTTTGGGCATTATGCTCACGGTTGACAGATTTTAAAAGTGAATCAGAGAAAGTTTGTGCACCTATACTGAACCTATTAAAACCAAGAGATAAAAGTCTTTTAAGTTTAGCCGCGTCAATTGTGCCGGGATTAACTTCAAGGGTCATTTCTGTTTGAGGGCTGGTTTTTAGACCATGATTGGCAAGTTCCTCGAGAATGGCTACAATAAGTTCTTCAGGTAAGAGGCTTGGAGTGCCGCCGCCAAAATAGATTGAAGTAAGATTTTGGGATTTAAACAAATGGGCTTTTTGGCGGATCTCTTCAAGTAGAAGGTTTACATATTCAGGCATTGGCATAATTTGACTTCGCTCGTAAGTTGCAAAGTCACAATAGGTGCACTTCTGAATACAATAGGGAATGTGAATATAAATTCCTAAAGCCATGGAAGGAAACTAAACAATGTCTGTAAAATTTCAACTTAAAAATGGACTGAAGGTTTTATTAATCGAAAGCCACAAATCGCCAGTTGTTGCCGTGCAAATGTGGGTGAGAACGGGAAGCGCTGACGAAAAAAAGCATGAAGCTGGTATTAGTCATTTTATTGAACATTTGGTTTTTAAAGGAACAGAAAAATATAAAGTAGGTGAAATTGCCTCTACCGTTGAGGGTTCTGGAGGAGAATTAAACGCCTACACATCTTTTGATCAGACTGTTTTTTATGTAACAATTTCTAAAGAATTCACTGAAGTTGGTCTTGATGTCATTAGCGAGATGATGGGCTTCCCGCGTTTTGACCCAACTGAAATTGACAACGAACGAGAAGTTGTTATTGAGGAAATTAAAAGAGGCGAAGATAATCCAGGGCGAAGTGCAAGCCAGGCTTTATTTAAAACAGCCTTTAAGAAGCATCCGTACGGAGTTCCTGTCATTGGTTTTACAGAAAACATTCGCAAGGTTTCAGTGCAAACTCTTGTTAAATATTATCAAAGCAGATATGTGCCACAAAATATGTTTTTGGTTGTGGCCGGAAACTTTCAAAATGCTGAGATGAAAGCACTTGTAAATAAATATTTCTCTCGCTTCAAGGCTTACAAACTACGAAAAGTGACAAGACAAAAAGAATTAAAACAAAATAAGACGAGAGTTGTTGTGCAGCAGGCACAATTTCAAGAGAGCTTTTTGCACATGGCATGGAAAACGCCAGGAATAAAACATAAAGATATGCCAGCTCTAGATGTTTTAGCTCTCATAGCTGGACAAGGAGACAGCAGTCGTCTGGTTCAGCGCTTAAGATTGGATCAACCTCTGGTTAATAGTATTGGCGCGAGTCACTTTACGCCAAAAGATGCTGGACTATTTTTTATTTCTTCAACATTGAATCCTGAGCAAATAACACTGGCTTTAGAAGCGTTAAAATCAGAAATTGTAAGGCTTGTGACAGAGCCACCTACGGAAGAAGAATTACAAAAAGCAATTGTTAATTTAGAAAGTGAACAGCTTTATGAAGTTGAAACTGTAGATGGTTTAGCAAGAAAAGCCGGTCAGCTTGAGTTTCTTCTCAATGATCCAAATTACTATAAAAAATATTTAAAAATGGCAAGCATGCTGCGCCCACAAGATATTATTAAAGTGGCCCGTAAATATATTATTCCACAAACGCTGACACTTGTTTTTCAAAACAAAAAAGCTGGAGCTGCAGAGAAAAAACAAATTGATACTTGGTTAAAACAACTTTCCAAAGAATTAAAAAAATCAAAACCTCAAAAACCAGTGAAGGCTAAAAAAATAAAAAGAACAGCATTGAAGTTAAAAATTCAACCTAGCCTCAAAAGACCAGAGATTGATCGTGTGGTTTTAAAATCTGGTGCGGTTGTGCTTTTGCGCCCAAGTACAGATACGGCGGTTATTTCTGCTCGAGTTGTTTCTTTAGGTGGCAGTCGTGTTGAAGAAAAAAATCTTGCCGGAATTAGTGAATTGCTTTCCCGTGTTTGGACAGGCGGAACAAAAAATAAAACTGAAAAGCAAATTTTTGCAGAACTTGAAGCCAAAGCTTCAGCCATTTCAGGTTTTTCGGGAAGAAACACAGTGGGGTTGAGCCTTGAAACACTAGCTCCAGTACAAAAAGAAGTGCTCTCTCTTTACTTAGAGCTTCTGACCGAATCACAACCAACCAAAGAGATTCTTGCGCGCGAACAAAAGCAGCAAGTTGAGCAAATTCGCAATCGCAATGATAGCCCTGCCCAAATTGCTATTTTACAATTTATGTCGAAACTTTTTAAGGCCCACCCATACAGTAATGATCAATTAGGAAGTCCAGAGTCTGTTTTGAGCATTAAAGCGGAAAATATAAAAAACTATCTTGAAAGAGTTCAGCAAGGAGCCAATACGACAGTTATTGTCTCCGGAGGTTTTGATAAAGATCTTTGGTTAGAACAAATAAAGTCAAAATTAGAAACCCTTCCACATGGTACAAAAAACTTAAAGAGCATTAATCACATTGCTCCAGAGAAGGAAGAGAATCTTTTTCATGAGTTACAAAAAGAACAAAGCCATGTCGTAGTAGGGGTAAAGGGTTTAACACTTAACCATCCAGACCGCCATGCTCTTCAGGTAATTCAATCAATATTAGCTGGCCAGGGGGGGCGTTTATTCTTAGAGCTTCGTGATAAAGCTTCTTTAGCATATTCTGTGGCACCTTTGCGCATGGAGGGAATAGATACCGGATATTTTGGAGCCTATATCGGGTGTTCACCAGATAAAGTTCCAACAGCCTTGAGAATGTTGCACGAACAATTCAACAGGCTTGTCGATGAAAAAGTCTCTTTGGGTGAAATAGAAAGATCTAAAAAATATCTTATTGGCCGTCATGATATAGATTTGCAAAGAACAAGCACCATTGCAGGCTCCATCGTATTTGATGAAGTTTATGGGCTTGATTACAATGAAACTTTTAAGTTTGCAGATCATATTAGAGCTGTAACTGCTGAGGATATTCAACGAGTGAGCCATAAGTTGTTTTCTCAATTTTGGGTAACGAGTGTCGTTGGCCCCAAAAACCCATTCTAAACACCTTAAAAATATGCATAGGGCGCACTTAAATTATTCCATGCATATAAGTGGCTCTTATATAAAAAATAACAGTCTGTTTCTATCTGCATTTTAAGTGGATATAAATGAAACAAAATAGGACATAAGTCTTAATTTAAGACAGGTCTAACTCGCACTCCCATAAGAAATTCTGTTAAAATGAACTCAGAGCTAGATCCGTTTATGCCGAAAAGTAAGAGTGGCTGGTTAGTTGGGTCACATAATTGGGAGCGTAAGTCCTATGAATCAAAATCTGCTTATTTCACCAAAAGTGTTTTTTCAGGAATTAGTGCGTGAAGGACTCGCTCAGCGTAAAGTAGAAACATATCCCATGGTGGAGTCTTATCTCGTTGATTTATTAGAGCATTATATGGATGCTAGAAACTTATTCAGCGAAGAGGATAGCTCTGGTCGACGTAGTCAAAAAACTCTAGCGGAGCTCTATTTAACCGCTACAAACAGTGAGTTGAGCGTAAAAATAGATTTATTAAAAAAATTAGGCGACACCTCTTTATATGTGAGTGGTTTTTTTGGTGATTCACTTAATCGCAAAATTGTAGATATAGATTATTATGCAGATATGGGTGGGGCTGCCTATGGAAGCTTAGCTCAGTGTATAAAAGAAGACACTTTTGCAAAAGTTTATAATGAGTTTTCGCAAAGGTTTTTGGAGTTCGTAGAAGTGCTTTCGTTTATTAGTGAGCAGTCCTTTATAAAAGGAGACGAGAGTGTTTTACGGCTTTATGAGCGTTATATGCGCACTGGATCTGAAGTTGCTCGCGACAAACTCATCAGTATGGGGGTTATAACCCTGCCACAGCTTGCCATTAAGAAAGCAAAACAAAACTAAAAAATAGACCTTCTGCATGAGCTTAGATATGTTGTTGGCATGTTCAACATAGGCTTTTCAGAAATGCTAGTTATCTGTGCGATTGCTTTAATCGTTATTGGACCTAAGCAACTACCAGAAGTGGCTCGTATGTTAGGCCGACTTATCAATGATTTAAAAAGAACGACCAGTGATGTCTCTAAAGTTTTTTCTGACCCAGATTTTTATGAAGATTTTAAACAAAATCCTGTTTTAAAAAATATTGAAGAAGAAATTAATAAACCAATCGAAGAAGATAAAAAAGAACCGGTTATAACAAATAAAGCAGAGGAGACTCCTCCTCGTCTAGAAAAAGATAAAGTAGATAAAAAGCCATCATGAGTGAAGAGCAAAGCAATGATTCAAACATGAGTCTCGTCGATCATCTTAGTGAACTAAGGGTGCGTTTGGTTTATAGCGCTTATGCAGTTGCTATTGGAACGATCATTTCATATGTTTTTAGCTCAAAAGTTTTAGTTATTATTCGTAAACCTATTGAGCCTTACTTGCCATCGGGTGGATTGGTTTTTACGGCTCCTCTTGATTTATTTATTGGTCATTTAAAAATATCACTTTTATGTGGAGCAATTTTATCTTGTCCAATATGGATTTATCAAATTTGGTGTTTTGTTGCGCCCGGGCTGTATAGAAAAGAAAAAACCTATGCTACAAGTTTTATTGTAACAGGTAGCTTTTTGTTTTTGTGCGGAATTTCTTTTGCATATTTCATTGTTTATCCGACAGCCTTTCATTTTTTACTTACTTTTGGCGATGGTACAAACACACCAATGATTACCATTAATGAGTATTTATCTTTTTTTACAACAACAACTTTAGTGTTCGGTCTGGCTTTTGAAATGCCGCTAATTCTTGTGCTTTTAGGCATAATAGGAGTTATTGATCAAAAGTTTTTAAGATCAAAACGTCGTTATGCCATTGTTGCTATGGCTGTGATTGCAGCCATTGTAACTCCACCAGATGCCCTTAGTATGTTAATGCTTTTGATTCCTCTTTGCCTTTTATATGAAGTGGCAGCAGTGGCCGTTGGCTTTTTTGAGAAAAAGCGTGCAGATAAGCAAATCTGAAGTGGTTAGTTTTTTGTGTCAAATCACTATGGGGTGGTTTTAAAAAGTGAAATATAAGTTCGGAAAACGAAACACTCGCTCTGTTTTGCTGCTTGTTGAGTCAGCAAAGTAAGAAAAATTAAAAACTAAAACATCCCACCAAGCATGCAAAAAAACACTCTCTTTTATAGACCATTGGTTTTGTTGAGTTAAGTAACCAAGATACCATCCAAGCGCAAATTGTGGCAAAGGCAAGGGATTAGCAGAGCTAATGTGAGCTGATGCAAAAAATAAAGCGGTCGTTGTATTACTCCAAAATTTATTTCCCCAAGAGTTATACAGATATGGCATCAACCAACCACGGAAAACAGCCTCTTCATGAGTGCCAGCATTATATGAAAAAGCTCCAGCATAAAAAAAATCATTTCCTGTATAGCCGCCATAACCATCATTGTACTTGTTTAAGTTATTATCTCTAGACTCATATAACATCCAGGCGGCAAGGCCCGCCAAGATCCAATAAGTGCTTGGTCGTGTAAGATAAGAAAATTGAAAAGGAGCTAGCATGACATCACCAGCGTCCTCTTCAGGTAAAAATAAATATTCTCCTTGGGATTTATGAGTAAGAGCTGCGCTTCTAAAACTATGATAGGCACTAAAGCCACCCATGGTTTGATAAATCTGTAAACCAAGTGAATACTGCCTAGTGCGATTATCGCGATCACCAATATCATCAATATCAATGGTGTCGCCTTTACTAAAGGCATGACTTGCAACTTGCAACCCTAAATAAGCTCCTCCTGAATAAACAAGTCCGGCTTGGTTTTGTCCTTCCCACCATTGGTCTAGGCCCGGAAGAAGAAGAGAGCCAAATGCAGGCCAGAACGTGTTACGTGGTCTATCTGGCTGATGGGGCAAGGTTAAATTAAAGGGTGTAAAGGGATCGCTAAGACTATCTGCTTTTGAAGCAAAAGTGCTAAAAGTACTAAGCGCACTTAAAATATAAATAAGATATTTAAACTTCATCAAATTTTATTAAAACAGCACCAGACTCAACACTGTCGCCTTGCTTAACACAAATTTCTCTGATTTTTACGTCACGGTTTGAGCGCATTTCATTTTCCATCTTCATGGCTTCCATAATAAGCAAAGGTTTGTTGGCCTTAATAATGTCTCCGGCTTTGGCGAAAATTTCAATTATCTTTCCGGGCATGCCGGCTCTAAGATCTTGATCGTTTCCTGCGCCAGCTCCCTTTTTAAGACTTTCATGCAAAAGCATTTCATCATTAAAAATAGGGATAACTCTAAAAGAGCCGCGAGTAAATACCGTGTACTCAGTATCAGAACCAACAACATCAATAAGATAAGAGCTGCCTTCAAACAAAAAGCTTACGTACTGCTCTGCAGATTTATAGTCAGACTTTGAAACATCGTAAAAAACCCAGTCGAGCCCTTCTTTTTGCATGGAAATTTTCCAGTGAGTTTTAGTTTCACTTACATCGATTTTATAGCGCTCACCTTTTAAATTTGCTTCAAAGTACATAATTAAACCCTCAGCGCCATTTTGCGGCCGGCACGCTTCCAGTGACTTGCTAAATTTAATTGTCTGACATCTTTAGTTTTGCGATCTTGGTAGGCGGTAATTGCCGCTGCAATTAAAAATATATGGTCATTAGTGTGAACAAAAAGCTCTGGCTCAGTGACAGTGAAATTCTTTTCAATAAACTGTGTAGTGTAACTTCCATCTAAAAATGTTGGATGGTTTAAAATAGATTTATGTAAAACGATATTTGATTTAATTCCAGTTAAAATAAACTCTGTAAGAGCGCGCTGCATTTTATTAATAGCTTCTTCTCGTGTTTCACCCCAACAAATAACTTTTGCAATCATTGGATCGTAGTAAATAGGAACTTCATATCCAGGATATGCATAAGAGTCCACTCTTACAAAAGGACCTTGCGGGTGACGACAAGCTCTGATTACACCAGGGCTTGGTTTATAGGTAATTGGATCTTCGGCACAGACTCGCACTTCAATGGCGTGGCCTTTTTGTACAAGATCTTCTTGTTTAATGCTTAAAGGCATTCCTTGTGCTACAAAAATCTGCTCTCGTACAATATCAACACCTGTCGTAAGCTCTGTGATTGGGTGTTCTACCTGCAGTCGAGTGTTCATCTCCATAAAAAAGAACTCTTTAGTGCGGTTATCAAAAATAAACTCAAAAGTTCCAGCGCCTTCATAACCAATTAGTTTTGCAGCACGAACAGCAGCTTCACCCATTTTTTTTCGCACTTCGGGTGGAACTGAGGGGCTTGGGGCCTCTTCAATAATTTTTTGATGACGTCTTTGTACGGAGCATTCTCTCTCAAATAAATGCACGACGTTGCCGTGTTGATCACCAAAAATTTGAATTTCAATGTGTTTAGGAGCGTTGATAAATCGTTCAATATAAACAGTGCCATCACCAAAATAGTTTTGCCCTTCGGAACGAGCAGCTCTAAAAGCACTTTCAAGCTCTTCTTCAGCATGCACAACGCGCATTCCTTTGCCACCACCGCCAGCAGAAGCTTTGATAATGACAGGAAAACCAACTTGTTTACAGACAACAACAGCTTCTTCCAAAGAGGCAACGGCGCCATCACTGCCAGGGACGGTTGGCACATTGGCTTTTTTCATAAGAGCTTTGGCTGATAATTTATCTCCCATAGCTTCAATTTGTTCTGGTCTTGGGCCAATAAAAACAATGCCGACTTTTTCTAAAGCTCTAGCAAAGTGTGTGTTCTCTGCTAAAAATCCATAACCAGGATGAACGGCATCGGCTCCAGAGGCTTTTGCGACCTCAACAATTTTATCTATGTTTAAATAAGATTCTTTACTAGGGGCTGGGCCGATATTGTAAGCCTCATCGGCCAAAAATACGTGAAGACTTTCGCGGTCCGCATCACTAAATACAGCCACAGAGGCAATGCCTAGTTCACGACAGGCTCTAGTTATACGAATGGCAATTTCTCCTCTATTGGCTATTAAGATTTTTTTAAAAGTCTTAACATTTTTCATCACAAGCCTCTTTTATAGTGGAATGTTGCCATGTTTTTTGGGTGGATTAAGGTCACGTTTATTTTTTAACATTTCAAGAGAGTCAATAATGCGCTTTCTTGTTAAAGACGGCTCAATAACTTCATCTGTGTAACCAAGTTCAGCAGACGCATAAGGGTTATTGAACTTTTGTTCATAATCTTTTGTAAGACGGGCACGCTCTTTTTGTGGGTCAGAAGAGCTTTTAATTTTATCTCTAAAAATAATGTTGACGGCTCCATCTGCTCCCATAACAGCAATTTCTGCTGAAGGATAAGCGAAGTTCACATCAGATCTTAGAAGCTTTGAGCCCATAACGATATAAGCTCCGCCGTAGGCTTTGCGTGTGATCACGGTGATCTTTGGAACTGTGGCTTCAGCGTAAGCAAAAAGCAACTTTGCGCCGTGAGTGATAATGCCATTCCATTCTTGATCTGTACCAGGTAAAAAACCAGGAACATCAACAAATGAAACAATAGGAATATTAAAAGCATCACAAAACCTAATAAATCTTGCGGCTTTTCGACTGGCTTCAATATTTAGACAACCAGCTAAAACTTGGGGTTGGTTGGCAACAACGCCGACACTACGACCATTAAATCTTGCAAAACCAACTACGATGTTTTTGGCGTAATTGTTGTGCACCTCAAGAAAATAACCCTCATCGACAACCTGATTAATAACTTCGAGCATGTCATAAGGTTTTTTGGGGTTATCAGGGATCAGAGTGTTTAGAGCTTCAACAATACGGTCTGGACGATCCTTAGTGGGAAGTGTTGGTGGATCATCTAAGTTATTATTTGGCAGAAAACTTAAAAGTTCACGAATTAAGAGTAAGCAATGCTTGTCATCTTCTGCAGTAAAATGTGCAACTCCTGATTTTTGACTGTGAGCCAGAGCTCCGCCTAAATCCTCTTTGGTAACATCTTCGTGTGTGACCGTTTTGATTACTTCAGGACCAGTTACAAACATGTAGCTGGTATTTTTCACCATAAAAATAAAATCAGTAATGCTTGGGCTATAAACAGCCCCACCAGCACAAGGCCCTAAGATAGCACTGATCTGCGGTACGACACCGGAGGAAGTTACATTGCGAGTAAAAATATCAGCGTAACCACCAAGAGCTTCAACCCCCTCTTGGATACGAGCGCCACCTGAATCATTAAGTCCAATAATGGGCGCGCCATTTTTAATGGCTAGATCCATGACTTTGCAGATTTTGTTGGCTTGTGTGCGCGACATACTGCCGCCATAAACAGTAAAATCTTGACTGAAAACATAAACAAGTTTGCCGTTAATTCGACCGTAACCAGTAACAACTCCGTCGCCAAGGGCTTTATTTTCTTCCATGCCAAAGTTTGTACAACGGTGAGTGACAAAGCGGTCAGTTTCAACAAAGCTACCTGGATCAAGTAAAATATCGAGTCGTTCTCGAGCAGAGAGGCGGCCATTTTGTTTATGTTTAGCGATACGAGCGGCCCCGCCACCAAGCATAGCTTCAGCGTTTCTTTTGTCTAAGTCATTTAAGCGCGACTGCAGAGTTTTATCTTCTTCAACATCATTCATATAAAAACCTCAAGGGTAAGATCGGCCATACAAACGAGGAAAGGGAATGGTCTCACGAATATGAGGCAGACCACAAATCCACGCAACAGCCCTCTCAACTCCCAAGCCAAAGCCGGAGTGTGGAAAGCTGCCATAACGTCTAAGATCTAAATACCAAGCGAAATCTTTTTCTTGTAGTTGGTGCTCAGCAATTTTTCGTTTTAAAACTTCAAGACTCTCTTCGCGTTGACCACCGCCAATGATTTCACCGTAGCCTTCGGTTGCCAACAAATCGCAACCCATGGCATATCCAGGTTCTTTTGGGTCTTCCTTCATGTAGAAAGCTTTTACAGCAGCAGGATAGTGATGAACAAAAAGAGGTCGATCAAACTTAGAGCTTACAATAGTTTCATCAGTACCGCCAAAATCATCTCCAATAACAAAATTTGGATTCTCTTTTTTAATTAAGTCAGCCGCTTCACGGTAATGTAGGCGGGGGAATGGGGCCTTGATGTTTTCAAGCTTACTTAAATCTCTCTCTAAGGATAAAAGCTCTTCGCGTTTGTTTTTAAGTGTGCGCTGAACAACGTACTCAACAAACTGTTCAGCAAGTTCCATATTGTCATACATATCATTAAACGCAACTTCAGGCTCAACCATCCAAAATTCAATAAGATGTCGACGTGTTTTTGATTTCTCAGCACGAAAAGTGGGACCAAAACAATAAACTTTGCCAAAAGCAGCTGCTGTGGACTCCATGTAGAGTTGTCCACTTTGTGAGAGGTATGCTTTTTCATCAAAATATTTAGTTTCAAAAAGCGTCGATGTCCCTTCACAGGCACTAGGTGTAAAAATAGGTGCATCAGTTAGAGTAAAGCCGCGACCATCAAAAAAATCTCTAATTGCAGAAATGATTTCTGAACGGACACGTAAAATAGCGTGTTGGCGTTTTGAGCGAAGCCAAAGATGGCGGTTTTCCATTAAAAAATCAGTGCCATGCTCTTTTGGTGTAATGGGGTAGTCTTTAGCAGGAGAGAGAATCTCTAAAGTTTCAGCACCAAGCTCGTAACCGCCTGGGCTTCTTTTTTCTTCACGTACAGTGCCTGTGACTTTAACACAGCTTTCTTGAGTTACTTGTTCAAAAAGCTCTAAAGCTTTTTCATCACACTCACCACGAAAGTAAATGCACTGACAAAGACCGGTGCCATCTCTTAATAAAAGGAATTTTACCTTCCCAGAGGATCTCACATTATAAGCCCAGCCCTTAAGCTCTACTTTTTGGCCTACATGATTTTTTAAATCGGCAATATAAAAACGCATATTTACTTCTCCAAGCTAGGAGAAATAACATGGCTTAAAGAGGGTAATCACCGGAAAACTATGGCGCAAGGCGCATGACGTTGCGCGCAAAGCTTAGTTTTTTAAGAGCTCTTCTGCTGCCGCTGGAATTTGTAAAATTCCTTGGCTTATTAAGGGGAAAAGCACTTTTTTATCCACAGAATTTGATAAGGCAGATTTTACTTCTGCAGGAGTTGCATAGGGCTTTAGGTTATACAAGAGAGCTGCAGCAGCACTAACAATAGGTGTTGCCATGCTCGTGCCATCAAGATGAGTGTAAGTGTTATCTATGAAGGTGCTGAAAATATATTTTCCTGGTGCCATTAAGTTCGATGTTCTTTTGCCATAATTAGAAAAACTGGCAAGTTGATCAAAACCTGAAACGCTTAAAGTTGAGGCACTCACGGTGACTTGTCCTGTGCCCGTATAAGCTGCTGGATAACTTGGATAGTAATCCAAGTCTTCGCCATCATTGCCGGCTGCGGTTACAAAAAGAACACCACTAGAAGTGGCATCTGCAATGGCACTTTTTAGCTGATCTGAACAGCCATTGCCGCCCCAGCTTGCATTAATAATTTTAGCTCCGTGGCTAACTGCGTACTGAATAGCAATAATTGCATCGCTGAGGTTTCCTCCACCTGCTTTGTCTAAAAATCGAAGAGGAAGAATTTTGGCTTTAGGAGCAATGCCTTTAGCTGGGCCAAGCTCATGATCAGCAGCAATTGTGCCAGCGACATGTGTACCATGGCCATGCTCATCAATTACTTTGGCTGACTTTGTGACATAGTCCCAACCAACAACATTATCAACGTAGCCGTCCTTGTCATCATCAATGCCATTACTTTGTTTGTCTTTTTTATCTTTGTCTAAGCCGGTTTCTCCGTTGTTATTATAGATTTGATTTTTTAGTTGTTCATGAGAAGTATCAACCCCGGTATCAATAACAGCGACAACAACATTTTCTCCA